>PBND01000034.1 GCA_002722845.1 Myxococcales bacterium
AGAAAGATGTGATCGATTCGGCCGTCCCAATAGTAGTTTGACCGATCCGCTTCGGGGCCGACCGCCCGGGGCCCTTCGGGCACAAGATCACTGGCATTCTCGAGTTTCGGGTCATCTGAGCCCGTGAGGATCCCATAGGCCTCTGTGGAGAGGTTCGAGTTGAAATCACCGGTGATCACCAGGGGGAGTCGATTGGCGAGGGGTTGAAGCCGGCTCAAGAAGAGCGGTGCGCTGAGGGTCTGACTCGGGCTGTTGTTGTCGAAATGGGTGGTGACGAAGATAAAGTGTTCACCGCTTTCTAGGTCTTCGAGCTCGGCCCAAGCAACCACGCGGGCGAACTGGCCGTCCGGATCGAAATCCGCGCTGAGTGGGACATCGGGCGTGCTGCTGAGCCAGAAGAAGCCTCGGTCGTGTTCCGTAAATCGTGAAGCCCGATAGAGCAGGGTCGCATCGGGGTAATCCATGAGTTGGGGATTTTCATAGTAGATCGCTTCGTAGGTTTCACCGGCCAGATCTCGGACTTCATCGCTGTTGTGGGCGCCTGGTGCCGTATAGGTCAGTTCTTGTGCGCCGATCAGGTCGAGGTCGTACTCGGCGAAAAGGTCCCGAAGCAGCGGCGCCCGGTCCGCCCACGGATCGTGTTGATCCGCCCCGAGTCCAGGGCAAAAAGAGCAGAGGACATTATAGGTCATCACGCTCAAATCGAAACTCGTTGGCTCATCATTCGCTGGATCGCCGCAGCCGACCACGGTCAGGAGTACGATGGGAAGAAGGGAGCGAGCGAGTTGCATGGGCCGACTTTCTCGAGGTCCGTGGCAGGCTAGCGAAGCTGCAGCTAGCTGTCACCTCGGATTGGGATCCCGGGGCGCAGCCCATAAGGTGGTGCTCGAGAAAATATTGGGTTCGTCGCCCGGGCACTGCTAAACCATGCCGCCGAACGGGGAGAATAAGGGCATGGCGAGTCGAGTCCTCATCGTTCACACCGGCGGGACGCTGGGCATGGGAATGCCGGGGCACCGGCGCCTCGACCTCCAAGCCAAGGAGCATCTCGACCGGCTCGTCAAGCAAGTGCCTGAACTCCTTGAAATCGCGGATTGCGAGTTGATCAGTCCTTTCAATCTCGACAGCAGTGACATCAATCCAGGCCATTGGACCCAGTTGGCCGAATTGCTGGTTGAGAAGGGGGGCGTGGGTCAGGCCGGAGAGGGCTACGACGGGATCGTGGTGATCCATGGCACGGACACCATGGCCTTTACCGCCAGCGCCCTCGCCCTCATGCTCAGAAATCTAGACCGCCCGGTGGTGCTGACGGGGAGTCAGCGGAGTCTTGACGCCTGGCGCAGTGATGCGCGGGCGAACCTCGCCAGTGCCGTTGAGGTGGCGACGATGGGCTTGAAGGAGGTCGTCCTCGTCTTTGGAGACGTGATTCTTCGGGGCTGTCGGGCCGTCAAAACCGACGCCAACTCCTATCGAGCTTTTCAGGCTCCAGGCCTCAGCCCTCTGGGAACCATCGGTACGCAAATCGATGTGGATTGGGAGCGTGTCCGTCAGCCGAGTGGACCGTTTCAGTTGCAGACAGCGATGGATCAGCGGGTGATGACGGTCCCGCTCTTTCCGGGGCTCGACGCAGCTCGGGTATACGACTCGGTCCTGGCCAGTGAGTCCCATCACCGCCCCCGGGCGGTCGTGCTGCAAGCTTTTGGGGTGGGCAACATCCCGCGTCTTGGCTTCTTGCCCTTGGTTCAGGCGCTTGGGGAGGCGACGATTCCAGTGATCGTCGGGCGGCAGTGCCTGCGGGGACATACGGATCTGGAGCTCTATCCGGGCGGGCGCTCCCTTCTGGATGCGGGGGTCATCGAGGCCCGAAATATGACCTATGAGGCCATCATCGCCAAGACGATGTGGGGTCTGCCCCAGCCAGAAAAGTCCCTGCAGGACTGGTTCAGCGAGAACATCGCTGGTGAGGTTAATCTCCACTGACCAACGGCCTTGAAGCCAGTCGGTGGTCACTCGCGGCTCAGCGCCGTTTGACGAAGAGATCCACGGCACCGAAGCGGGCCCCTCGGTTCCCTGAACCAAAGGCATAAAGGCCCCAAAGGCTGTACGCACGCTCGGGTTGCTGCTCCGAGCCGTAGATCACAAAACCACCGCCCCCAGACCAACCGGCGCAACCCGATTGCCCCCGAGAGATGGCCCAGGACCACTGCTCGTTGCGACGCCAGAGGTCCGCCTCGCAGCGCTGGTTCTCGCCGTCCTCTTCACGGTAGTAAAATCCATCATCGATTTCTTCTTCGATGAACTCACCTGGCTGCCAAGCCCGCCGGTGGACGTCGCCATAAATGGGGCCTACGTAGTAGTCGCCTTGGCTTGTCTCAGCGGCCGCAACGATGATTTCGAGATCCTGTCCGTCCTCGGTCTCGGAGAACAAACGCAGGGGAACACCCCAGGACCGGTTTCCGCTGCCGGGACTTCCCTGGTCGTCATTCCAAGCATCCCAGACTTCGTCGCCGTACATGAGCCTAGCGACCTGGGTCCATCCACCCACGTCGTGTTGCATGCCGCAGTACAAGCGCACCGGGTCGGTGGGGCCGTCTTCGCCGTCTGGATCGATCCAGTAATCGTCCGACTCGGTATCGGGGAAGTTGGCAAGGAGGTCCTGACAACTTCGAGCGGCCCGGTCGCGGCGGCTGCCATCTCCGCCTGGGTCTGGGGGATCGACCACCACAGTGCCTGCATCCGCTGCCGGCGGCTGCCCGGCATCTTCAGGCGCCGGGCCTACCCCAGCGTCATTTGGTGGGACAACACTAGACCCAGCATCGGCCTGCGAATCGATCCCTCCGTCGGCGGTAACGCAAGCCCCAGCCACACAAACTTGGTTGGCCCGACACGCGATTTGCGTACAGTCTACAGCCAGCGACGGCGCTCTGACCGATTGGGGTGCACAGGCGGCGAGCAGTGTGAGGGAGAGGAGCGGGATGGCTTCTTTCATGGGGGCTCCGAAAACCAGGATGTCTGCTGCAAGATAGAGCACCCGTACTACACGTCAAACGCGCTCGGGCATTTCACCGACGGAACGGCACCGGAATACAACAGTGATTACTTCCCTATGGCCTGGATCTGGGCCATACTCGTCGCGGAGAAATTTCATGGCGATCAAAGGTCCGACTCAGCAAATTCTGCCTCGAGATGAACTCTTACGGCGGGCAACGCAGGGGCGTCCGTTAAGGGATCCAGCACCGACGGAGCAGGTGCTTGAACGTCCGGGGGCCTCTGGTGTTGAGTCCAGTGAGCGGCTCCAGGCCCTACAGGGGGTCGTCGGGCATCAGCAGCATCGAGCCCAGCCCATGAACCCGGGCGCTGCCGGCCCCCGTAACCTGGGACCTGCGACCCGTATGGAGCTCGAAGCGCAGATCGGCAACGATCTCGCCCAGCGGACTCGGGCTCAGTTCACCCATTTCGATCTACAAAATTGGCAACAACTCCAATCCGGGCGGGTGGATATGCGCGACCCGGCTGCCCGAGCGGCCATGCCCGAGTCAGTGCAGGAGAGTTACGACTATTATTACAACAAGGCCGAAGCCAATGATTGGGGGAGTGTCCGCGTCTTGGAGCGCCAAGTGGGAGACGATCCGGTCTATCTGGTGGCAACCACGACCGATGGTTCCGACGCCTATATGGAACTCTTCGACCGGGACGGCGAACCCTTGGGCTCCGGGCAGCAAATCGAGGGACAGCCAACCGATTGGGATGCAGTCCAGGGGGCATGCCGGGAGCATTTAGAACAGTACGGTTGAAAATTTTTGGTCGCTTGGGCCGCAACCGCATCGGACAGATGACCGATAAGCTCATACGTAAGATGACCGAGTCGGGCTCAGCCCAAGCAACGAGGAGAAGATCATGCATATCGGTAACAACTTAAACGCCAGCCTCATCAACCAGTTCGCCTGGGCCGGAAACCTTCAGGCCCAGTTGACCCCTAACAATATGGGCGTCAACGGACTCCAGTCGATGTTTAGCCAGTTTAACAACTTGGCGAGCATGATGAACTGGAATGCGACCACGAGCACCCAGTTTGGCTTGATGCCTGACTATGCCAACGCAGGGAATCTCGACGTCGACAAGAAGGCCGGCGTGGTGAAGACCCCCGGCGGTTACGAAGTTGCGGTCAAAGATGGCACCGTGACGATCAAGGGCCCCAGCGGCAAGACGACACAGCTCAAGGCTGAGCCGCCCAACCGCTCTGTGACCAAGTCGGTCACCAATACCGAAACTCGCACCCAGTCCACGGTGGAGCGCCAGTTGCCGCGGGATCCCGTGGTTCGTGAGAGCGATGGTGATGTGTGGCGCTACGCGGGCACCGGCTCGTTTAACCTGCCCGATGGCACGAAGATCACCATTCAGGAGCAGGGCAAGGACAAGGATCTCCACATCAATCAGGTGGATATCTACAATGGCAACAAGCACGTCAGCGTGAAGTCGGAATTGACCAACGCTCAGTGGCAGACGGTCAACCGGGAGACCCTGTCCCAGCAGGCCGGTGACTGGCGCACCGTGAACACCAATCGCCGCAACACCGGCCGCGCCATTGTCCGTGATGATCAGCAAGAGCGCACGGTCACCAGTCAGGTTCGCGAGGACCAGGTGGCCCAACAGACCTTCAAAACCACCTTCAGCGACGTGACCAACGATGGCTTCGCCCATGACTTGGACAGCGACGATGGTCAGACCTTCCGTATCGCTGGCGATGGTGACGACTGGACCCAAGATGGCCGTGAGGTCATCAGCGGTGCTGGCAAGGGCAAGGACAACAAAGAGTTGGCCTACCAGCTGGGTGACCGACTGGACGCCCATTGGGAAGGTTACCGGCCCTTGGATGTGCCTTGGAACATCTACGCCACCCAGATGACTCAGGTGAGCCACCCGCTGTTTGGCAGCCAATATCAGGTGAGCACCTCTCACTGGGATGCCCTCGCCGGCGAGTTCACCGAAGCCCAGCGCAGCCCGTGGATGCCGGTGAATGCGGCCCTGAACAACTATGGTGGCTTCAACAGCGTGTACGCTGGTCCCATGGGGGGAGCCGCCCTTTACGGCGCCGGCTTCGCCAACGGTTTCAACGCCGGAGCCCAGTTTGGTGCCATGAACCAGAGTGTTGCGAGCATGGCGGCGCTGTTTGGTCAGATGAATGACCTCAGCACGGACTTGAGCAACTCCTTCTTGTCCCAGCCGCACCTTGGCTAATCCCAAGGGGGCTTGATGAAGGGGGGCTAGCCAGCCCCCCTTCTTCTTTTTTGAAAGTCCCTCTACCATCCCCCCACAGGAAGATAGGAGGAGCGCACGGTGGCTGATGAATCGATTGAAAAGCCTGCCCTCAAACTCGAGGATCTCGACGGCGCTGCCAGCCGGTCGTTGACGCCAACGGCCGGGGAGCCGCTGCCGCAGGAGGCAGCCCAAGGCGCTGAGGTGGCCGAAGAGGCCACACCGGAGCCCGTGTCGATGGCGGACGTCCCCGAATTGCAAGCCAGGGCCGTGGGAAGCCAAGCGGTCGACCCGAGACCCATGAGCAATATCGACCCAGTGATCCGTATGCGAGCCTTCTTGCAGGGGGATATCGTGATGGCCGATCTCTACGAGATGAGCCGGCAGGAACTGTTCGACATCGCTGCTCAGGGCCAATTGTTCTTCGATACGGGCAAACTCGATGAAGCCGCGACCGTCTTTGAGGGTCTGGTCGCACTCGATCCCTATGAGGGGAGCTTCCATACCGGCCTGGGCGCCGTGTATCAGCAGCGTCAAAAACTGGAGGAAGCCTCCATCGAGTACGACCGGGCCATCGCGCTCAATGAAAATGACCTGGCAGCCCGCTGTAACCGGGCAGAGATTCGAGTGCAGCAACGGCAATTTGATGCGGCAGCAGACGATATCAAAGAGATTGCTTTGCGGGATCCCGAGGGGGCTTCTGGGCACAGCCAGCGTGCGAAGGTGCTCGCAATGGCACTCGCCTCCATGGCGCAGCAGGCCCTCGAAGTCGAAGACGAAGGTTAGTCGAAAGACCCCATCGACTAATGGCTGCACGGTGATGAGGCTTTCTCCTTGAACCGGAGTGGCTCAAGGCCCAGATTGCGCCCGGAGCTGCCATGAACCGTCTTACCGTCCTTTTTGTTCTGTGTGCCATGGTTGGATGCCCCGAGGGTGGGGACGACGGAAGGGGCGGAACGGCGCCTGGAGCCGACGCAGGTGGGGGCAGTGCGGTGATTCCGGCGCCGCGGTCGAGTTGTAGTTACGACGATGAATGCCCGGCCCAGGAAATCTGTGGTGAGGATGGGCTTTGTCGAAATGCGGTGGACTGTCAGGAAGATTACCACTGTAACCCCTGCGATCAGGCGACCTGCGGATTCGCCGGTAAGGGCTATTGCCTCGAAGGATTCTGCAAGCGCGCGCGCCCCCTTTGTGCCCCCTGTAGGGATGATCGGCAGTGCGGCGAGGACAGCGCCACCGGTCTGAGTAATCGCTGCGGTGATTTTGGTGGCACGCGGGTGTGCCTCCTCGAAGCCGGGCGTCGGGCCTGCCCACGGGGTCAACTACGCAGCGACGACGGCTATTGTGTGCCTGGAGACCTGGACCAATGCGGTGGAATCCTGCACTGCAGTGAGGCCAGTGACTGTCCTGAGGGGAACAGTTGCAGCCAGCGGGATGAGGACCCAGGACTTTGCCTGGAGCTCTGTGGCGGCGATGATGATTGTATCACCGGTCAGATTTGTGGCCCCGACGGGCTCTGTGTGCGGGGTTGTGCCGAACGGGGCTGCCCCAACAACCAAGTCTGCCACGACACGGGGCGCTGTGGCGATGCCTGTGTCGAGCAAGCCGATTGCAGCGAGGGCTATGAGTGCCGGGAGGGGCGCTGTCGTTTGCCGGGCTGCGGTGACGACAACGACTGCCCTCCCGTCTTTGGTGTGTATTGCGACCCGGACACTCGCCAGTGCTTGGAAGGCTGCCGGACCGACGATCATTGCTCGGCCACGCAAGTCTGCCGGGACCAGGCCTGTGTGGACCGGCCCTGTCGCACGAAAGAATTAGACTGCGAGTTGGGTCAGTTCTGTTGTGGTGCCGGCTTGTACGCACAAGATGGCGAGACATGTCCTGCAGACGTTGAGACCGGGATGTGCTTCGAGCCAGCGATCGACTTTTGCCAGGCCTGCAATGACGGCAATGACTGTCCAGCCCCCCGTTTCGGGGAAGACAGTCTCTGTGTCGAGTACCAGGACCCGGAGGGCAACAGTCGAGGCAAAGCCTGTGCTCTTGGCTGTCGGGATGTGGCGGACTGTCCCCGGGGTTTCGATTGCAGTGCCTTCGAAGATCAAGACGGTAACCCAGCGGGTCGGGTCTGTACCAACGCTCGTTGCGCAGGCGACTAGACCGGGATGGGTTGGGGGCGCATCAGCCTGCTGGTGGTGATGGCGCTGGCGGTGGGGCTTGGCGCGGGCTTCATGCTCTCATCACTGGTGATGGAGACCACGCTCTCGGGGACTCCGATTCGCTCGCAGCCTCTCGCTAAGGGGCCCGCTGTGACGGAGCCATTGGGCGATCGGGGGCTGCGGTGGTTAGCGGTCGGTGGTGGGGCCCTGCCCGAGTTAAATCAGGTCAGCATCCAGCAGAATCTCCAGCGTTGGGCCGAGATCCACGGTGAACAGCGAGGGCAAATCCTGGCTTCTTCGGGCTCGGGGACCCGGACGGTCCAAGTCTTGTCTCGGGCTCGACCCCATCGGGGGACTCGGGCCCTTTTAGGGGACTTACTCATGCCGAAAGCCGGCCGAGATACGACCTATGAGCCTGTGGGCTTCGCCCGCGTGCACGGGGCGACTCGACCCAACCTACTCGGCGCATTACGACGGAGCTTAGAGGGCGAAGGCCCCCCCTTTACCCTCCTTTTAACGGGGCATGGTGAGATGGGGGCCAGTCGCAAAGAGGCGAGTTTTGGTCTTTGGCTATCCGACGGTATCAAGGTGGAGGCCTTGGCCGCTTACCTCGACGACTTGAACCGGCCTCGGACGCTGCGGGCCGTGGTGACCAGTTGCTACAGCGGTGGCTTTGCCGAGCTCATTTTTCGCGGTGCGAACAGCAAGGCAGGCCCTTCGGAGCAGATCCGCTGTGGTCTCTTTGCGACCCGTCATGATCGGGTCGCTTCGGGCTGTGATCCGAACCCCGACCGGAGTGTGCAACAAGGCTATGGGAAGTACCTCCTCGCTGCCTTGTCCGATGCTAGAGCCGCCGCGGATTTTAATCAGGATGGTCGGGGCAGTCTCCTCGAAGCCCATACGGCGGTCCGTCTCCACAGTCCCGCTGCAGACCTTCCCACGACCACGAGTGAGCGTTGGCTGGAGGTGGTTGCGCCGGCCGAAGGGCCTGAAGTTGATGTCGAGCTTCCCGAAGAGGAAGGCCTGATCGCGGCCCTTGAAGCGAAGGGGGCCCAGCGCGTGTCTCGGCAGCGCCTGGAGGGGGTCATCGAGGCCTTAGGAAAGGAGCTTGAGGCTGTCCAAATAGATCTGGACCAGACCTGGCGGGAGCTCGCCAGCCCGATTCTAGCCCGCTGGCCGGAGTTGGATGATCCCTGGCATCCTGGCTTTGCCCGGGCCTTCGCCGCGGCGGAGGCAGCCCTCGATGGGATCGTCTCTCTTGAGTTGACTCGGGCCTATGGTGAAGCCCTTCGGCAACAAGCGGACGTCTTGGACCGGCGCTATGCTGCGCAGGCCGAACTTGCACCACTCGACCGCCTGGAGCAGGCCCGGTCGACCCGAGCCCGAGCGCGGCGTCTCGCCGCCGTAGGGGGCGCTGATTGGCGGCGCTTTCAGCAGATCCGAGCCTGCGAGGCGAGTCCTTGAAGCCCTCGGCCGGGCCTGGCGGTGCGAAGACTTGACCCGCTCAGCCGCAGACACCAAGAGCATGTCATGAAGCCTGGCGGTGAAACAGAACTGCTCATCCTCGGGGGCGGCATCAATGGGGTCGCCATTGCCCGGGATGCAGTGCAGCGCGGCCTCAAGGTTCAACTCATCGAAGCCAAGGACCTCTGTTGGGGAACCAGTGCGGGGTCGACTCGCCTCATCCATGGCGGCCTGCGCTACCTAGAGCATTTCGAATTTGGCCTCGTCCGAGAATCGCTTCGAGAGCGAAAGATCCTGAGTCATCAACGACCCTGGCGCGTGCAGCCCATCGAGTTGTTTTTGGCTGTCCAAAATGGGGACCCCCACTGGGCGAGCACGCTGCTTTGTGGCCTATGGATGTACCAGGCCATCGCCCTGCGCTGGCCCTTTGGCGCCGATGCCAGTAGCGTCTCGACCCGTTGGCTGCGGAAGCATTTTCCCCATTTACGCAGCGATGGGGTGAAGGCTGCCCTGCGCTACTTTGACTGCCAAGTACGCTACCCAGAGCGCCTCGTGATGGAGTTGTGGAATGAGGCCGCGGCCGGAGGCGCTCGATTGGAGAAGGGCCACCGGGTCGAAACCCTTTTACGGCATGATGGCCGAGTCGTCGGCGCTGAGCTCGATGATGGGCGCTGCGTTTATGGCCAGGTTGTGGTGAACGCCACCGGCCATTGGGTCGATGCCTTGGGCCAACGCAGTTTTCATGACTACAAACCCCAACTGGTGACCACCCGGGGCTCGCACATCATGCTTCCCCGGCGGAAGGGGATGCCCCGCAGTGGTCTCTACACCTACGCACGCTCCGATGGTCGGGCCTTCTTTACCTTGCCGTGGGGTGACTCCATCTGGGTAGGCACGACCGACATCTTCCACACAGACCCCGATGTCTTTTCAGCCACTGAAGACGAAGTGAGCTATTTGCTCAATGAAGCCAACCAACTCCTCCCCGGTGCCGACTACCAGCGTAACGAGATCATTCTTACCCGTTGCGGTGTCCGTCCCCTGGCTCGTGGTCTGGGCGGGCGGGGGAAGAAGGCGGGCAGCGTCAGCCGAGCCCATCGGGTTTTACGGCCGAAAGACCCTGGTGGCTGTCCGGGCATGATCTCTGTACTTGGCGGTAAGTTGACGACCCATCTATCGTTGGCCGAGGAGGTGGTGGACGCCGCGTGTGCTTTACTCGGGCGGAAGCTGCATTGCCGCAGCGCCGACGATCTGGAGTCGGTGGATGGGCGACCGCTGCCGCCCCTTCCTGAGCCGGTCCAGACCCGGCTCGAAGCGGTCTATGGCCCTTATACCCATGTCCTGGCTGATCTGATCGAGCGGGACCCCTCCCTCAAACAACCCCTGTTGCCTGGATTGCCACTGATTCGCGCTGAGGTCGCCTACGCCTTTGTTCATGAAGCGGCGGATAATCTCGATGATTTCTACCATCGACGCTGTATGCTGACGACGGAGGACCTGCCCTGGACCGACAAGGCCCGTCCCCTCGCTGTTGCGGTTGGCGGCGTGCTGGGTTGGGACCCGGCCCGGAGCGAGGCTGAACTCGAACGATGGGTTGGGGCCCTCGCCCACCACGACCCACTCAATGCAAAGCGTGTTCAAAAACGGCTATAGCATGCTTGGGAGAGCCCCGATGCGATTGGCAGTCGTCCTTATCTTCACCATGGCCATCGGCTGTGGCCCTTCGTTCGAATCTCGCGCTGTACAGGCCTTGCATGGGGCCGATCGGGGTGACTTCTGGGGCATGCCGCTGCCCAGTGATCTGCGCCGTGGACCGGATGGGGGTTACGGCCTGCTCGACTGGCCTGTGGCCCAACCCAGCGAACTGGTGGCACTTTGGTTGGCTGCGGCCGACGCAGAATTGCGGCACGGCTGGGGCTTGAATAGTGGGATCTTTTTACC
Source organism: Myxococcales bacterium (assembly GCA_002722845.1). Taxonomy (GTDB): domain Bacteria; phylum Myxococcota; class UBA4151; order UBA4151; family UBA4151; genus UBA4151. The sequence continues at coordinate 10,818 of PBND01000034.1, forward strand.
GCTGACGGGTCCTATCGACCCCACGAGCCTGCCGGTTGATGCCGCCAGTTCTTTAAGCCCCGACGCGACCGTTTATCTGATGGATATCTCGCCGGCATCACCGGATTTTGGTGAGCGCCTTGCCATCGAGGTGGAGTTTGACGGCGACGGGGATAATTATGGGCCCGCGAATCTCATCGCTGCCATTCCAGTGCCCGGTCATACCCGGCGTCCGGCGACCCGCTATGCGCTCGTCGTGACCGATGGGGTGCGAGATTCGCAGGGGGAAGCCCTGGGCCCAAGTCGGTCGTTGTGGGATGGTCTCTTCGCGCCCAAGGACGCGGACCCGGCCCTTGCAGATCATTTGGATGGCGTGGCCGCCTTGTTGGAGGAACGGGGGCAAGATCCGGAGCGGATCGCTGGGCTCGCGGTCTTTACCACGATGGACAACAGTTCGGACATTCGGAAACTCGCGGCGTGGGCCCGAAGTCAGCCACTGCCTGAATTGGTGGGCCCCTGGCAGGTGGCAGAGGACTATGATGGCTTTCAGGTCCTCACGAATTCCGTGCCGCTCCCCGTGGTGCAAAATGGTGTGCGCCCTTACAGCAACGTGGGCGAGGGCCTCATCCAATGGGAGGCTGACGGGGCCACACCCACCATCGTGGAGTATCAGAACGTTCGGTTGGCGCTCACCGTTCCCAAGCAGCCAGCGCCGGCCGCGGGCTTCCCCATCATGCTCTACATGCACGGAAGTGGTGGCGAGTGGTATCAAGGCATCGAGCGAGGGCCCAAAGCAGAGGTTGAAGATCCAGAGCCTTCGGCCCCTGGTTTGGGGCCGGCGTACTGGCTCGCCCAGCGGGGGGTCGCAACCCTCGGTTTCGATTTTAGCCTCCATGGCAATCGGCACAGTCCGCCCGATACCAGCGGTCTCGTGCTCTACAATATCACCGGTAATCCCCAAACCACGCTGCACAACTTTAAGGTCGCCGTGATGGAGTTGGTGTTTTTGGGCCGGGTCGCTGGAGCCCTCACCGTTCCCGCCGAACTTGCCGATGGTTTGGATGCAGGGGAGGCCGCCGACGGGCTCATTCGGATGGATCGCAACCGACTCACGGCCATGGGGCAGTCGATGGGCAGCACCCTCGGGGCGGGCTGGGCCACGGTCGACACGCAGGTCAAAGGCCTCGTCTTCGCCGGGGCTGGGGGGCTCCTCACCGAGATCGGGACGAAGGCGACCGAGCCATTCGATGTCCGGCCGATGCTCGAGCTGCTCTCCAGTCCTGGCAGGGAGTTCACCCACAGCCGCCCGTTGCTGAACGCGTTCCAGAATCTCTGGGATTATGTCGATCCGGTCGCCCACCTGCGACACGTCGTGGCCGAGCCCCACGATGGCATCCCTCCCAAGCACGTGTTGATGCCTTCTGGGGTCCGAGACGGCTACTTTCACCCCCGGGCTGAGACCGGCTTTGCCGTCGCGGGTATGTTGCCTCTGGCCGGCGATGCGGTGGAGCCCATTCTACCGGCCTCCCAAGCCCTCCGGGGCCTCGCGGCACTGAGCTTTCCCGTGCGGGATAACCTGAATGGCCGGACTGCGGCCGTAACCCATTGGGAAGCACCCTTTGACCTGGGTCATTATGTGGCCTTCAACAAAGAGGCTGCTCGCTATCAGTACACCTGTTTTATCGCCAGTATTGGTGCCACCGGCGGTGCTGTCATCCCAGGCCCCAAATCCTGGGACGCCCCATGCCCTTGAGCCCATGAGCCCATGAAACCTTGGTCGCTCCTGGTCCTCATCTGCGCCACGCCAGCCATGGCCGGCCTGGTGCCGGGGGAGGTGATGGTGCTTGCGGCGGAGGAGCCGCAGGAATCCGCCATGCTCGCCCAGCGCTACAAAGAGCTGCGGGGCTTAGCAGCCGAGCACGTCTGTCTACTTCCCGGGCCCTACCCAGAGGTGCTCTCGCTGGACGCCTATAACGAGGCGTTCTGGCCGCGGGTGGCTGAGTGCCTTGCCGGACGAACGATTGGCGCGATTGTCACGACGAAAGGCCTGCCAGTGCGTGTGGGAGGCTACAGTCTAGAGGCGCTCCTCGCGGTGGGGGATTCTACGGGGGCCAGCGGTCGACTGCGGGAGCAACCTCAGCAGCGCCGAGGCTGGCTCGCCAACCCGTTTTATAGGCGCTCCCCCTACGATGGTCTGCCTCCCTTTCGGCGGGGCCAGCTTCCCCAAGGCTTTCGTCCGGGGGACGGCGAAGCCCACGGTCTGGACTTCCGTCTGACCAGTCGACTGGATGGCTTCACCTACGCTCAGGCTGAGGGGCTGATCCACCGCTCCATCGAGAGTGACGGTGCGGGGGTCGACGGGGACTGGCTGTGCATGGCCGGCCGAGATCCCGCTCGAGGCGTCCGGGACCAAGAGTGTTTCGAAATGCTTGATCTGATCGAAGAGCTCGCTTGGGCAAGCACCCAGCGCCTCGACCATGACCCCCAACTTTCAGGTCATCGTTTGGCCGGCTATTTTACGGGCAGTGCAGCGCTGCGCGATGCGATCGCTGGCAACACCTATCCGCCAGGCGCCATCGCCGACAACATCACCTCGCTCATGGGCGTGCCCGGGAATTTCGGGACGGGCCAGCGCTGCGACGACAGCATCGATTGTGATGAAGAGGCTGGCGAGCGCTGTGTGGAGACGGTCTGTCTGCGGGAAGCCCAGACCAGTGTGGCCCGTTTCATCGCATCCGGTATCACCGGCGTCCACGCCACGGCCGCAGAGCCCTACAACAATAGCTTTCCCTCGAGTCTCATGATGGCCTTGTATCTGCAGGGCTACAGCTTCGCCGAGAGTGTCTTCTTCTCCCTGCCTTTCCTCGGCTGGGTCAACGTGGTCTATGGCGACCCACTCGCAGCCCCCTATGCCCGACCCGTTCCCCTGCGGATGGCTGCCGAGTTGAGGCTCACAGAGGGCAGCCCTTTGCGATTAGAGTTTGAACAAGTCGAGGGCTGGCGGGTGGCCCAGGTCGAGGTCTTTTACGATGGGGAGCGCCTCCTAGACGAGCACTTCTCACGGCTTGATACCGACCCTTTGTTGGTTTGGGATCCTCAGTTGGGTGTGGGTGACCACCTCCTGCTGTTTCGGCTGCGCAGCGAACCCGTTGGGCAAGCATTAGGGCCATCCTTTTCCACCGGCATGCTCTGGCCGGAACCTCGAGTGATGTCCCAACAGAACCTCACCTTGCGGGTGAACCCCCCACCAGCGGATGCCGGTATGGCGCCGGGGGAGCCGACCTCGGCTGGGGGCTGTTCCTGTCGCAGCGTTGGCACCATCGGCTGGACTTGGATCCTCCTCCTCTTTGGGTTCCGGCGTCGGCGTTCCTGACGAATCCTTGCGCGAAGGCCTGCCGTCGACGACAATGGAGAGGCCTACAGGAGGTGATGTGGCCGGTCCAATCAAAGGCTATCCGACGAGTTTGCTGCCACCACAGGCCGCGAAGCGCGCGTGGCGTCCGCCGCCGATCACTCTCGAATACGTGGATACGCAATCGGCCAATGTCGACTTGCGCCTGGGTCGGGACGACAATGGCATCGAGTTGTTTCAGCGTCGCAGTCGGCAGCGTGTCGCAGACGTCGTCCAAAAGCATTTAGAAGGCCTCAATATTCCGAGCTTGATGGATCAGACTCGGCAGCGACTCGAAGAACAGGTGAGCTTCGTGAAAGAGCGCCTAGAGGCCCGCTATGGCCTTGGGGAGCGAGAGGCATCCCCCGATGCTGGCGATGGCCCCGAGGTCCAAGGCCAGCGCATGGCGACGTTTGCCATTGGCCTCTTTGATCATTTCTTGACGGCTTCTCAAGCGGCGACCCCCGAGGTGGAACCAGCGACCCGCCGCCAAGAGTTCGTTGCCATGGTCCGTGATGCGGTGAGGTCGAGCCTTGAGGAAACTCGCAGCGCGCTTAGTGGCCTTGATGCTCTGGACGATGAGCTCTCGGCCCGTCTTGAGCGCACCTTCGATACCTTCGACGCTCGCCTTGAGTCCTTTGGACAGGAGGCCTAGCCCGTGGAAAGATCGCGCTTTGTCACCGGACTGCTGCTTGCCTTCTCCTTGGGGGGCCTCGCATGCACCGCTGGGGGTTCAGAGACGCCAGATGCGGGATCAGCCCCGGTGGCAGATACGGGCCCCGAAGATCTGAGTTTTGATGCGCCTCGGGTGCTCCTCCATGAAGCTTTTTCCGGCTCCAACTGTGGGCCTTGCCTGGAAGCCGACGCCAACCTGCAGGCGGTGCTCGACCAGCGGCCCGGTCAATATACACTCATCCATTACCAGGTGGGCAGTGACCCCTATATGAGTCACGAATCGGTCGCTCGCCGGTTCTACTACCTTCCCGAGGGCGCGCAGAGCTACGGCATCCCTTATCTCCATGTGGATGGGGTCAACGGCATGCATCCTAACGAAGTGAACAATGATCAGGGTTACCTCTTGGACAATTTTGATCAGTTTCTTCAGGCGCCATGTCATCTCCGCTTGGAGAGCCAACATACGGTGTCAGGCCAGACCGTAGAGATCCAAGTTGGCCTGGAGGCAGGCGGCGATTACCTCAGCGAAGACCTCGTCCTGCATGTGGCGATCCTCGAAGGTGTCACCGTGAACAATGTGGGGACCAACGGTCAGACCGAGTTTCACCACGTGATGAAGAAAATGCTGCCGAACGCGGACGGACGACCCTTGCCTCCTCTCGTGACGGGGGATCGTATGGGCCGCAACTACAGCTATACGTTTCAGGGTGACTACAACCCAGACACGAGCCGCCAGAATATGGTCAATCACGCCACTGAGCACACGGTCGAAGACTTTGATGATCTCGAAGTGCTCGTCTGGGTTCAGGACCGTGTGACGAAACAAGTCCATCAGTCCGCCTGGTCCGTGGTGGAGTAGGTCCCTTGCATCGGTGGACCCGATGGTCGACGGTGACATTCCTGTTGAGCCCCGTTAAGAGCCCGCCATGAGCGCTGGTATTCTCGTCAGTCAGACCTTGCAGTCTCTGGTGCAATCCGGAGCGATTCGTTTGGGGCGACCGCCAGCGGCTGGACAGATTCAGCCCAGTAGTCTCGACCTGCGGATCGGCGCTAGGCTTTGGCAGCTCCAATGCAGCTTCTTACCGGGTCCCGAGGGGATCGAGGCCAAGCTCAACCGCCTCGCAACTGCGGAGTATCGTTTCGACGGTGATGAACCCGTGGTGCTCCATCAGGGGGGCGTCTACCTTGCGGAGTTGGAGGAGGGGCTCGCATTGCCGCCGGAGATTTGGGGCCGGGGGAACCCGAAGTCGAGCACGGGACGTCTGGATGTGTTTGTTCGGCTCCTCACCCTGCACGGTGACGCGTTCGATACGGTCCCGGCCGGCTACCAGGGCCCTCTCTTCTTGGAGATCACGCCCCAGAGCTTTCACGTGAAGATTCGCCAGGGAGACACCCTGGCCCAGCTGCGCTTAGCCCGAGGGCGGCCGGGCCTCTCGGCCCAGGCCCTGGAGCGCTGGCAGCAGAGCCAGCCTGTGTGCAGTTGGTCCGATGGGTCGCCGGCGCCTGTGATCGATGCCGCCCCACCGGGCGTGTTGTTGCAAGTGGACCTGCTTGGCCAAGGGCAGGAGCCCGTCGGCTATATGGCCCGTCGTCACCAGCCGCCCGTCGACCTGCGGGACCGGGGGCTGTCCGTATCCCAGTATTGGACGCCGCTGCACGAACATGAAGGCGGACAAGTCCTCGAGCCCGAACAGTTCTATATCTTCGCCACCCGGGAGCGTTTGCGCATCCCACCGGAACTCTGTGCGGAGTTGGTGGCCTTCGACGCCACGAAGGGGGAGCTACGGACCCACTATGCGGGCTTTATCGACTCTGGCTTTGGCTGGAGTGAGGATGGCAGCATCGATGGTGCACGCCTGGTTCTCGAGATCCGCACCCACGATTTACCTTTTCTCCTGGAGCATGGCCAAGCGCTGTTCCGGGTAGAGTTCATGGCCAACGAAGCGATTCCCGAGAACCTCTATGGCCAGTCATCCAACAATTATCAGGGACAAGGGCTGCGCTTAGCCAAGCAGTTTGGTGCTTAACATGGGCCGTTTGTCTCGCATCGTGATCCTGGGCTTCGGCGCAGCCTCCTGTACACCAGCGGAACCCTCGCCCCAGCCGGATGCAGGGCTTGTTTTCGATGGGGCTGTTGTCGCCGACGCAGGGGCTGCTCTTGATGGGGGCCATGCATCCGATGGCGGGCAAGCCCCCGATGGAGGGGCTACCGTTTGCGGTGATGGCCAGGTGGAGCCCGGTGAATACTGCGACGATGGCAATGAGGTGGAGACCGACGACTGCGCCAATGACTGCACGCCCACGGCGCCTTTCCGAGCCTACGATGAAGAGATCAACGGCGTTCTTGCACGCTACGATGTGCCCGGCGCCACCGTGGCGGTCACCAAGGACGAGCGTCTTGTTTTACTTCGGGCTTACGGCGATGCCCACCGGGACGAAGGGCGAGTCATGGCTCGCCATCACCGAATGCGCATCGCCAGCCTCTCGAAGCCGATCACAGCCGTCGCGGTCTTGCTGCTGGTCGAGCGGGGGCAGTTGGGTCTGGAGGACGCCGCCTTTGACTTCTTTGAGGATGTGCTGCCCCCAGCGGGCCAAGATCCCGACCCACGCCTCGCTGACATCACCATCCATCACCTCTTGGTTCATGCCGGGGGGTGGAATCGGTCCGTGAGTGGTGACCCCATGTTCAAGAGTCGGCTCATTTCCCAGGCCCTGAACATCCCAGGGCCGGCGACAGCCGAGGATACCCTGCGCTATATGTTGGGGCAGCCTTTGGATTTTGCGCCGGGGAGCAACTACCACTACTCGAACTTTGGCTACTCGGTGTTGGGCCGGATCATCGAGCGGGTGACGGGCCAAAGCTATGAAGCCTTCGTTCAAGATGAGGTCCTCGGGCCCATGGGCATCACCGGCATGGAGATCGGCCGCACCTTCCCCGCCGATCAGCCTGCAGACGAAGTGCATTATCACCTCTATGACGGCGCGATCGACGTGATCTCGGTCTTTCCAGAGGTGGAGGGGCGCGTGCCTCGAACCGAGGGGGGCTGGCACCAGGAGGCCTTGGATTCCCATGGGGGATGGATTGCCAATGCCGGGGATTTGGCTCGATTCCTCACCGGTGTGGATGGGCGCCGTGTTCGGCCTGATGTACTCTCTGAGGCGAGCGTAGAGACCATGATCGCTCGACCCGATATTTCCCGCTGGCAAAACCGGAACGCCTTTTATGCCATGGGCTGGATGATCCGACCCAATCGCGATGATGCCAACTGGTGGCATAACGGCGCATTACCCGGGACTTCGACCTTCTTCGTACGCACTTGGAATGGGCTCACGTGGGTCATTCTCACCAACGGGCGCCCCCAGGCGTCCGATGCCTTTCTTGGCGAGTTAGACGAAGCCATGGGCCGGGCCGCCGCCGCCGTGACCGATTGGCCTGATTACGACTTGTTTACGCGCAGCCCCTAGCGCCCCAAGCCCATGTCTCGAAGGTCCCGGCATCGGGAGCCAACCACATCCTGCTTCAGGCTTGTTGCAAGGGAGGCGAAGGTGCCGGTGCTCTCCGTTGTGGCTGAATAGCTGGGCCACTCCGACGGTGGAGAGGGGGCGCCGCCGGCGGCGAAAGCACCCCAGGCACCCCGCATTTCGTAGCCGATGCGCTCACCCGCTGGTGAGGGCGTGAAGCTATACTGTCCCAGTTTGTCATGGGCTTTGAAGAGGTAGAACAGTTCATAGCTGTGGGAAGCCCCCATGTAGCTGAGGGGCCCCTCCGCGACGGTGTGATTGAAGAAGTAAGCGTAGGTCGGTTCCTGCCCCCCGCTGGTGGCGCCGGCAAAGGCGAACATGGGACAAATAAAGTAAAGGTCGCTCCAGAATTGTGCATTGGCCCACCAAGCACCGATCTTGTCGGTGGCTGGATACATCTCCAGCAAGCGTTCCGCTTGCATGGGGAAGTAGGTCTCCAGGGTCGTTTGAAACTGCTCTGGTGTGATCTCTTGGCCCGCCTGCCAAAAGGTCGACTCGTGGGCATTGGCTCCGACGAGCAGGGCTTTGTCGGTGATTTGGTGCCGGGAGAGTAAGTCATAGGCCTGTCCGACGATCAGGCTGCCATCGACCACCGGTCGCACATTGAAGTTTTGCTGGGCACCCACCGCATTGATGAAGGCAGAAGCGGGCTTGCGTCGTAAACAGTCGGCTACATCGTCACTTCCTTTGCAGTCGAGAGCGATCAGGATGGATTCCCAAGCCTCAATACCGCTCTCCGCCGGACTCTCATCCCGTAACTGGGGATAGGCCCAGCAGCCCCCACCACTTTGAATGATGCCCCGGTGGAAGAGGTGATCGGCCGAGGGGGCAGCAAGGAGCATGCAGACACTCATGCCACCGGCCGACTCGCCAAAGACAGTCACTGAATCGGGGTTGCCACCGAAGGCAGCGATGTTGTCTTGGACCCATTGGAGGGCCGCGATCTGGTCCCGGATGCCGTAGTTGCCAGTGACTTGGTCTTCATCTTCCTGGGCCAAGCCTTCGGCAGCGAGAAAACCGAGGGCGCCGAGGCGGTAGTTCAAACTGACCGCAACCACATCGCTGTCTCGGGCGAGATGTTGCAGGTCGTAGAGTCCCAGATCAGTGGAGCCTTCTGTGAAGGAGCCGCCGTGAATCCAAACCATCACCGAGCGAACGTTCTCGTCGTTGTGCGCCCAGACGTTGAGACCGAGGCAGTCCTCAGACCAGTCGACGGGGACGCCGAAGCGATCACCCTGGGGGCAGGGGGGCATGAACTCGCTGGCATCCCGTGTTTCCGTCCATGGTGGATGGGCTTGGGGGCGCTTGAAGCGCAGCTCATCCACCGGCGGGGCCGCATAGGGGATCCCCTTAAAGATGCGGAGGTCGCCGTCCTCTTGACCCAGCACGGGGCCTGCGGTCGTCGTGACCAGTAGGGGGTCTGTCGGGGTGCTCGGTCCAGCGTCGGTTTGCGGGCCTGGTGTGGGCGCTTCGGACTCTGGGCAAGCCACAAGGGCAAGGGTGAGAGAAAGAATGGAGATCGAGCGCATCGGGGACTCCTTGGATGATCAGCCGTTACCGACGGCGATATTTTAGGGTGTAGCGGATGGGTTGGGCGAGTTCCTTGGACTCAACGGTCACCTGCCAGAGCATGAGTTGGCCATCCTGACTGAGAGAGATATGGTGGGTTCGCTTGCCTCGTTCGCTAACGAAACGTTCGATGAGGCGGGGGGATTCATAAGATCTGCTCAGTGTCGCTTTCGTGCCCCGGGGGGTGATGATCGAACGAGGCTTCCCGTTTAAGTCGGTCCACCAGGCTTTGCGCAAGGGTGTCATGATGAGCATTTTCCCGGCCTGCGTACTGATCGTAATCTCTGAAGCGATCTGATTGTTCTGTCGCAAGATATCCCCAGCCCGCCAGCGGACCAATAGGTTTCGGTTCGCAAGGCTCTTGTCGATGGCTTTGCCAACGGTCACGGCTTGCCGCTTGGCTTGCACCGGTTGATACCGGCCTGCAAAGGCTGCGGCTCCGACGGTCTCGTCCGGGGTGGTGGGACCGCCCCCGATGAGCAAGGGGAGTGCAACAAGTAGCGGGGACGAAAGCACGGTACTCCTTGGTCTGTGATCTATTTAGGATACCAGATTATAGCCCAGACATTCCCTAAAGCGCACAAATCTCAAGGCAGAGAGCTTGGACGCTGCGGGTTTGCAGCGTGCGGGTGTCGCTGGCCCGCCAACCGCCTTTGATTCGGCTCTCTGCCCGGCCCAGAGCGACCAGAGCACCGCCGATCGCCTGTGGGCTCCAACGGCGGGCATGGGGGGTCAGCTTTCGAACCTCCCAGTCTCGAATCCCAGCGGCTTTGGCCAGGTGCGGCCCCCGCAGGCCGCGATGGTGACCATCGACGATCTTTGCGAGCACACGAAATCGATATTGCAGGGCCGGGATCAGTTGGTAGCCGCTGACTTGGTCTTGCTCGAGGGCCTCAACCAGGGCCAGAGCCTCCGCCTGGGCCCGCCGGATCAGGTGATCGGCTAAGCGCCAAACATCCTCATCGAGCACATTTCTGACCATCTGGCGGACGGTTTCCCGATCCAAGGCCTCGCCCTCACTAAAGAGGACCAACTTTTGCACCTCGTTGCGCAGTAACTGACGGTCTCCCGCGACCGATGCGATCAGCAGGTCGACCGCTTCGGCGTCGAGCTGTAATTCCAGTCGCTCGAGTTCGCTCAAAAGCCACCGTCTAAGGTTTTCGGGGCCGTAGTCCGGGTGGTCATGAATCCAGCCGGACTTTCTCGCCTTCTTGATCAGGCTCAAGCGGCCATCGGGTTTGCCCTGGCTCACCAGGACCAACAGCGTCGAAGGATTCGGCCCATCTAAATAGTCGGCGAGGCCTCGCAGGGTTTTTGCCGTGCTCGTTCCCCCGGTGCCGTGCCATTCCACCAAACGGGCTGGGGCGAAGGCTGGCATGGAATGACAGGCATCGAGGATCGAGCCTACGGTAAACTCGTCCCCGTAGAAGCGCTGCATATTCATTTCAGCCATGGGGCCTTCTCGAAAGGGAGCACGGATCCGGTCGAGGGTTTCTTGGATGCCGAGGGGGTCTGCCCCGCAGAGGAATGCGACCGGTCCATAGCGCTCCATGACCGCATCCTGATTCACTTGAGCACCTCCGCCAAGGCGTCGGCGAGGCGTTGCCCGAGACTTTCGGCTGCTCGTTGTAAGGCTTGAATTCGACCCGCGGGACTTCCTTCTGGATCCACCTGCACCGTGGCCCGGGCCCGATAGACCCGCGGCGAGCCCTCGATACGGGCGGTCGCTTCCACGGTGAACTGCTCGCCATAGGCGACGACGCCCGTCGGGACGCTGGAGTAAAGGGGCAACTCCTTCCATGGCTGGATCTCGATTTGGAGCGCCTTGGAGGGGCCGTTGCCACCGCGCAAGCCGCGGGCTGCTAGGGCCGCCGGGAGTCGGGCTCTGAGGGTTTCGCCCACCCTTTGGGCGCCCAAATCCCGTACGGTCACCGGCTGGAGTGGCCCGCCGTGCCGGTTTTCACCGACCGCAAAATGTAAGCCGCAGCCCATCCACAGCGCAGCGATTCCGATGGCGAGGCAGTTTTTCATTCAGCGAGCCACGAAGTTGACCAGACGCCCGGGCACGACGATCTCTTTGATGATTGTCTTGCCTTCGAGATGTCGCTGGACGTTTGCATCAGCTTTTGCCGCGGCGAGGATCTCGTCTTTGCCTGCATCGACAGGGACCTGAACTGTGCCCCGGAGTTTACCCATGACTTGCACCGCGATCGTGATCTCATCGGCCGCTGCCGCTTCCTCGTCTACCGGTGGCCAGTCACAGTTGATGAGGGGGGTGTCACCGCCGAGGCGGAACCACAGCTCGTCAGCGATATGGGGCGCAAAGGGGGCGAGGGCCTGAACCGAGAGGATGATCGCCTCCCGGGCGACGGCTGGGTGGACATTGAGTTCACCACCGAGGCCCGAGGCATTGACGGCGTTCATGTGCTCCATGATCGCTGCGATTGCCGTGTTGAAATGCAGATGCTGCTCGATGTCTTTGCTGACCTTTTTAAGCATCCAATGGGTGCTTCGCCGTAGTTCCCGGTCGGCTTTGGACAGGGTCTCGGGCAGGGGCGTGTTTGGGAGTTCGGCGGCAGCGAGCCCGAGGCGCCAGACCCGCTTCAGGAAGCGATAGCTACCCTCCACCCCGTTCGGATTCCATTCCAGTTCCTTCTCCGGCGGTGCGGCGAAGAGCATGAAGAGCCTGGCGGTGTCTGCACCATAGCGGTCGATGATCTCATTGGGATCGACCACATTGCCTTTGGACTTGCTCATCTTCGCGCCGTCCTTGATCACCATCCCCTGACAGGTCAGCCGCTCGAAGGGCTCACGGGTCTCGAAGTATCCGGCATCGGCCAGGAACTTGGTAAAGAAGCGAGCATAGAGCAGGTGCATGCAGGCATGCTCGACGCCACCGATGTAATGGTTCACTGGAAACCATTTCGCCACGGCTTCGGGGGCAAAGGGGAGCGTCTCATTCCGGGGGTCGAGGTAGCGCAGGAAATACCAACTGGACTCCCAAAAGGTATCGAAGGTGTCGGTTTCTCGAATCGCCGGGGTTCCACATTGGGGGCAATCAACATGCTTCCAAGTCGGGTGGTCGGCCAGGGGTGAGCCTGCACCTGAGAACGACACGTCTTGGGGTAACTCCACCGGCAGTTCGTCATCGGGAACAGGCACGATGCCACAGGTCCCGCAATGGACCACTGGAATGGGGCAGCCCCAGTACCGTTGGCGGCTGACCCCCCAGTCACGGAGGCGGAAGTTGATCGTTGGACCGCCTCGGTCCATGGTTTGCAGTCGCTCTGAAATCGCGGTTTTCGCCGCTTCATAGTCCAGCCCATCGAAGCCGGGGGAATTGAACAATTGGCCCCCGCCTTCATAGGCTGCTTCCATCGTCTCAGGCACCAGAGGCTCGTCGACATCTGGCGGCTGAATCACGGGGACCAGATCGAGCCCATAGGCCCGGGCAAACTCGAAGTCCCTTTGATCGTGGGCCGGCACGCTCATCACAGCGCCGGTGCCGTAGTCCATGAGGACGAAGTTCGCGATCCAGATAGGAATCTTCCGGTCCAGCAGGGGGTGCTGGGCGTACATCCCCGTGAAGATGCCTTTCTTCTCTTTCACTTCACCATGGCCCGCCGAATTCTTCTCGGCCTGGACCTGGTCGACAAAAGCTTCCACGGCAGCGGTTGTCCCGGCCCGCTGGGCTAAATCAAGGGCGAGCGGATGTTCGGCGGCCAGGGCCATATAGGTACAGCCCAGAAGCGTATCAGGGCGGGTGGTAAAGACCGTAACGGGCTCAAGGTCATCGACACCGTCGACTTTGAAGTCGATCCGGGCACCCACGGAGCGACCGATCCAGTTACGTTGCATCGCCCGCACCGCATCGGGCCACGCGTCGAGTTGGTCGAGTGCTTCGAGGAGTTCCTCGGCGTAATCCGTGATCCGAATCGACCAACTTTCCAGTTCCCGTTTCTCGACGGGGGCACCGCTGCGCCAGCCACAGCCGTCGACCACCTGCTCGTTGGCAAGAACCGTCTGGTCCACGGGGTCCCAGTTAACCCATTGCTTGGAGCGATAGGCGACCCCCCGCTCGAGCATCTCGAGAAAGATCTTCTGTTCCCAGCGGTAGTAACCTGGATGGCAGGTCGCCAATTCCCGATCCCAGTCGTAGCTCAGACCCATCCGCTGTAACTGCTCCCGCATCTCGTCGATATTGGCGTAGGTCCACGTGCCGGGGTGACTGTTGTTTTTAATCGCCGCGTTTTCCGCCGGCATGCCAAAGGCATCCCAGCCGATCGGGGGCAGCACATCGTAGCCCTGCATCCGGAGATAGCGGCAGTGGGCATCGCCGATCGAATAGTTGCGGACGTGCCCCATATGGATGCGCCCACTAGGGTAAGGAAACATTTCAAGGAGGTAATAGGGCTCGCCGCCCTGTTCGTTGGCCCGGTAGACCCCCTGGGCCTCCCATGTCGCCTGCCAGCGGGATTCGATTTCCTGGGGGTCGTAGTCAGCGCTCACCGTGAATTCTCCTACGGGAAGCAGGTGGTTATGCCCTGACAGCGTAGCTGTCCAGAGGAGCCTCTGAGGGAAGCCTGCGCCGGTTGATCGATGCCATTTCCGTTGACAGCGCCTCCGAGCAGCCATAATGGCAGCCCGCTTCGCTCCCTGAGGGGGCGGTTTGAGGAGGCAAAATGGCAAATAGCGCCAGCGCCATGAAGCGGGTTCGTCAGAACGAGAAGCGTCGACTTCGTAACCGTGTGGTCCACGGGTCCTACCGCAACGCGGTGGCCACCGCGCGTGAGGCCATCGATACCGGGTCCGATCAGGCAGCCGCTTTGGTGGCGGAAGCCAGTCGCCAGTTGGATCGGGCCGTGACCAAGGGGGTGTTGCACCGCTCCACAGCCAGCCGGCGTATCAGTCGTCTGGCGAAGGCCCTTGCGAACAACTGATCGACGGATTCCGTCCTCTGCTTGAGGACGAGTACGGACTTGAGACGGGGCCCCTCAGCGGCCCCGTTTCTCATTGAAGGGAAGCCATGCAGACCCAGATCATGGATGCCATGAAAGCGGCGATGAAGGCCCGAGACGCGGTGCGGTTGACCGCCCTGCGGGCCATCAAGTCGGCCCTCAAGAACCAAGAAATCGATCAGGGCTCCGCCTTGAGTGATGCCGATTGCATCAAGGTCATCCGGGCCCAAGCGAAGCAGATTCGTGAGACGATCGCTGGCTTCGAAGCGGCCGACCGAGGGGGTGAAGCCGATGAGGCTCGGGCCCAACTCGAGGTCATGGAGTCATTCCTGCCTTCCGCGCTCAGCGACGATGAGGTTGCCGCCCTGGTCGCCCGGGCCATCGAAGCCTCTGGCGCCACGTCGATGCGAGACATGGGGGCGGTGATGAAGCTGGCCACCGAAGAAGCTGCGGGAAGGGCCGATGGCCGGCAGTTGTCGACAGCGGTCAAGGCGGCGCTGCTGGGAGGTTAAATGGCCGATAGGGAGGTCATCGAGGCGATCAAGGAACGAATCGACTTGGTCGAATTGATCGGCGAGACCGTCACCCTCCAAAAACGTGGCCAAAACTTTCTGGGCCTTTGCCCCTTCCACAACGAGAAGACGCCTAGTTTTAACGTGAGCCCCCAGCGGGGCAGCTACTATTGTTTCGGCTGTCAGGCGAAGGGGGACCTCTTCGACTGGGTGCAAGAGCAGGAATTCTTAAGTTTCCCTGAGGCCCTCGAGCGTTTGGCTGCCCGGGCTGGGGTCGAGTTGAAGCGTCGGGGCGGTGGGGGCGGTGAGCGGGAAGCCTCGGTCGACGATGGGCATCGGCAACGCATGGATGATTGCCGTCGAGTCTGCCGAGATGCGATCCGCCTGTTCGCTGATGCTTTGGCCGCGCCGGTTGGCGCCGCAGCCCGTGCTTATCTTCAGGACCGTGGGATCAGCCGAAAGATCATCGAAAGCGCTGGTTTTGGTTTCGCACCGGCCGATGCGCTGAGTCATCTGAACGCCAGCGAAGACCTCTTGCAAATGGCCGGTCTCTTGGTGGGGCGCCGATTCCTTTTTGCCGACCGGATCGTCCTCCCACTTCGGGATGAGCAGGGGCGCCCTGTGGCTTTTACTGGCCGGCGCTTCTTGCCCGAGACTGAAGGCGGTAAGTACGTCAACTCGCCGGCGACACCGGTCTTCGAAAAGAGTCGTCTGCTCTACGGGCTCGACCGGGCGAGAACGGCCCTGCGCAATCAGCAGCCTCTGATTCTTGTGGAAGGTCCACTGGATGGCCTGGCCCTGGAGCAATACGGCATCGACGGGGCCATCGCAGGTTCAGGAACATCCTTGTCAGCCTATCATGCCGAGTTGATCGCCCGGCGGAGTCGGGGCGTGCATCCGGTGCTTCTCTTCGACGGGGATCAGGCCGGTCGGGATGCGGCGGAGAAGGCGGCCTTTCTCCTCCTCGGTGCTGGCTTAAGCCCCCGGGTTATTCACCTCGCTGACTCGGAGGACCCAGACAGTTGGGTTCGCTCCGTGGGCGAAGGGGAAGCCCGCCGTCGGATTGAGAATGCACCGGCCGTTCTGGACCAAGTCATCGATGCGCTTAACCGAGCACCGGCCCAGACCGTGGACGAGAAGAGTGCCCGGGAGACAGAGGCTGGCCGCTGGCTGGCCCAAATTCCTGATGGCCCCCTGCTCAATGCGTTTTCGGACCGGCTGCTGGAGCTTCTGGGGCGACTGCCCAGTCTGCCCACGCGGCGTCGCCAGCGACCCCTCGAAGCCGAGATGAATCTTCGAGAGGATCGCCTGGAAGTGCCCCCTCGATTACGACAAATGGGTACCGATCGCCCCCGGGTCGCCGCCTTATGGAATCGCTGGTGCATGACCGTCGAAGCGAGCCACGGTGAGCGATTGGCCCAGTGGGGACTCGGTATGCCAACGATCCCCTTGAGTGGTGGCTCGTTGGGGCAGCCGGGGGACCGGCAGCTTCATCAGCAAGTCCTCCGTTGTTTGAACCAACTGCATATTCAGGCGATGCGCGTGTTGCGGCAATCTGGTGGTCAAGAAGGGCCGAATCTCGAGGCCCAACAATTGCTCAACCGCCTCTTTCACCGAGCGCAACCAAGGCGACTTCTTGAAGAACTTGTTCGCATGGATGCGGAACTCGACTTGAAAGCTTTGGATCATGGCGATATGGAGCCGCCGCCTTGAATCAGGGGGCCCGTAGCTCAACGGTAGAGCACTCGGCTCATAACCGACGGCGTCCAGGTTCGAATCCTGGCGGGCCTACCATCGTAGGAAGGATGTGCTGACTTTGAGCACCGAATTGCAGAATCTCGCGGCGCTACAAGCAACCCAGGACCGAATTGATGAGGCGCTGTCGGCCCTCGATGAGCTCAAGGCGGAAGTTCAGGAGCACAGCGCGACCCAGGCAGAATTGCTGAAGAAGCGTAATGATGTTCAGGATCGTTTCGATACGGCGCAGCGGGCTTGGCAGGACCTCGAATCCGGTGTGGCGAGCCGGAAGGAGGAGCTTCGACAGTGGGAAAACCGGATGAACGGTCTTTCCGATTGGCGCGAGCAACAGGCTCTACAGGCAGCGATTCGTGACCAGAAGCGACAGATCGAATATGGTGAGCGAGATATTCGTGAAAAGGTCGAGCAGGTCACGGCCCTCGAAGACGAATACAACGGCGCTCAGGAAGCTCTTGAGGATGTCGAGCGCAAGGTTGCTGATGGTGAAGCAGCCTATGCTGGTCAGCGGCAAGAGATCGAAGACAACCTGGCGGCGGAATATCAAACTCGGGATGAACTTCTGGCCGCGTGCCCCGCAAGTGAGCGCCGCCGGTGGGAGAACTTCAGCCGACGGTCCCAATCTAAGGTGGTTGTGACTGCCCACGATGGCGTTTGTGGTCATTGCCACGTCAGTCTCTTGCCCATGGACTGGATCGAGGTGCTGAAGAAAGAGAAGCCGGTGAGTTGTACCGGTTGTCAGCGCATTATCGTGCACGAGAGTTTTCTGCAGACGGAGACCGATGCCGTTCCGGTGGCAGAGGCAAGCGACGCGTCTGCTGAGCAAGAAGCCGACCAGCCTCAGGCAGAGGCCGGCTGAGATCTCGGAGGTGTGGGGCCGCGGGGATGACCGCTGGCTTCGATTGAAAGCGGGAGGAAAGTCCGGGCGTCACAGGGCAGGGTGCAGGCTAACGGCCTGTCAGGGTAACCTGAAGGAAAGTGCCACAGAGAACAGACCGCATCGGCCTCGGCCGGTGCAAGGGTGAAACGGTGCGGTAAGAGCGCACCGCGCCCCGGGAGATCGGGGCGGCACGGTAAACCCCACTCGGCGCAAGGGAGGACAGATGGCTAAGGTGGCCCGTCTCGTCTGTCCGTTCAAACCGCTGGCGACTGCAGGTAACTGCAGCCCTGGATGAATGGTCATCGTAACAGAACCCGGCTTATACCGCGACCCCGCTCCTCTGGGATCTCGACGGCTACCGTCGAGCCGAGAATCTAGAGTTTTCGGTGAACCGGCAGCAGCCTGGTCTTGATGTCGTCGACATGTCCCAATTCAGGGGGGGCACCACTGGGGCAATCTGCGCCGGCCGGCAGGCCCGCCTCCTAATTCCCGGCCTTGGCCCTTAAGTCGATATCGAGGACCACCTCATCCCGGATGAGGTTGTCCGGCTTGCCTTTATATTCGATGCCCCATTTCTTCCGGTCGATGTCGAACCGAGCTCGAGCGGAGAAATTCCCCTTCTCGTTGTTGATCTCGGCTGGAAAGGTGACCGTATTCGAGATGCCGCGCATCGTGAGCACACCGGTGACACTGGTCCCGGCCGAGGTGGTCTCAATCTTTTGGCTCGTGAAGGTGGCCTGGGGGTATTTATCAACCTCCAAGAAGTCCGGATCTTTCATGTGCTTCTCGAACTTCTCAGTCCACTTGTTTCGGTCATCCCAATCGCAAAACAGAGAGGCGGTTTCGACGGTGAAAGCCAAGGCGGCTGAGGTGATTTTGCCATCGGCCCCGGGCGTGAGGTCGCCTGTCCATTTGTCGAATCGGCAGGTGTGACTACCGGTGACCTTACTGCCGGTAAAATGGATGTGACCAATCAGGGAGGCCTTCGTGAGCCCAGGCTGGTCAGCGCCATCGACTGCTGGCGCGGTGGGCGCTGCCGCCGGCGGCTCACCTTCGGGGGGAGGTGTGATGGTGACCGTCTCCTTAGGCGCTTCTTTCGGTGCCGGAGCGACCGCTGCCGAAGGGGTTGAGTCGGCGGGGTTTTCGGCGCAGGCGAGAACGAGGATGAGGGATGCGGCAGACAGGCGCATGATGACTCCTTTGGCAATTTTACCGGGGCACCTTATGGGCTTGTGTGGCAAATGAATAGCGTATGCAGTTCTATCAATTTTCCAATGGGCCTTTTCAGGCCAAAGAGCGCTTCCTCTCCATCTTCTATCTGATGGCCCTGACCCTCGTTCTTCTCGCTTCAGGCCTCGTGATCGGTGGGGGGCTTATCCTTTTACTCCCCTTTGGGCGTTGCCGTCGGCTCGACTATGCCAACTGGAGCATGGCGATCTTTGCTGGCCTGTGTCTGCGTGTTTGCGGTCACCGATGGCGGTTTGTCGGCGCTGGCCTGCCGCAACGACAGGCGATCTTTGTCGCCAACCACAGCTCGACGGTGGACACGTTCTTGATGCCATCATTGTTTCCGCCACGGACCAGCGTGATCGCAAAGAAGGAGATCATCTGGTTTCCAGTCATTGGCCAATTGGCTTGGCTGGGGAGCTTTCTCCTCATCGATCGAGACAATCCCGACCGCAGCGCGGCCAGTTTGAAAAGCCTATCGAAGCGGATTCATGAGGACCGGATCAACTTGTGGTTGATGCCTGAAGGGACTCGGAGTCGAGACGGGCAATTGGCGCGGTTCAAGACCGGCTTTGTTCATCTCGCGGTCGCGACCGGGCTCCCCGTCATTCCCATCGTTTTGCACGATACCTACCGGCTCTGGCCGGCTGGGACGCTGCGTTGCCGCCCCGGTGAGGTGTTGGTTGAGGTTCTCGACCCCATCGACACCAGCGCGTGGCGAGCAGCAGATGCCCGGGAGATAGCCGCAACCGTGCGGGAACAGATTCGCAAACGCCTTGTCGCCGGGCCGGCGGACGGGCCTCGTTAGCGCAGGAGGGTACCCAGCTGCATGGCGAGGGCCATGTTGCCATCCACTTGGAGTCGGCCGGTCATAAAGAGTTGAGGGCCAGCGACCTCCCCCGAAACCATGGCGATGAAATCCTCGGCAGTGAGCGTGATCGAGCACTCTGCGTCCTCATCGGTTCCTTCGGCAACGGTTCCATCACCCATGTTTACAATCCACTCGCCGCCACCTTCGCCAGTCAGGTTGAACTGGTAGACAGCCGCGACGGGGCCGCCAGCGGCCGCTTCTGCCGCTTTGGTGATACGTCCATTGAAGACCTCAGCAGGGGTCATTTCGCTGCTCCTTAATTGGGTTGGGCGGCAGCATGGGGCCTTGCATAGGGGACGTCAACCCGGCGCTTGAGGCAGCCCTTTATGCCTCGTTTTTTCTCCCCACGCGGAAGTCGGCCGGCCGGCCCTGGAGCCCAAGTCCGAGGGCCCAGGAGCCGAAGGTCAGCCCCACCGATTGGAAGCCTTGGCCGAGCCGTTGGCTCTGGCTCTGGGCAAGGCCGCTGGCGAAGACGAAGGGAGCGGTCGCTCGCAGCGCTAAATGCCAACGCCGACTGCTGGGGAAGCCTAAGCGGTCGGCCAGGTCCGCCCCCAGCAGTTGTCGGCTGAGCGCGTAGAGGGCCCGGCTGCTCAAAAGAAAGGGAGGTTTCGCTTTGAGTGCGTGGATCACTGCATGGGCCAACTGGCGACTGTTGGCGTCGGGGTGTTGAAGGTGGTCGGTCAGTTGGGCTTGAAGACGGAAGGCTTCCTCCACCATCGCCGGTAGGAGTTCTTCATCCACGCCCATCCAATAGCCGGCGGTACGCCAGAGGTGGTAATAGTCCTGAGTCGCTTGTCTAGAGACGGCCAAACCCAGTCGCTTCATGCCTTTTAAGACGCCCACATTGAACATGCCGAGGGTGAAGGCCATCTCTGCTTGGTTGATCGGATTTTCGACCCCGTGTCGGCTTGCATGGTGGCGGACAAACGCGTGGAGCAACCGGACCCGGAGCAGGGTGCGGTGGCCCATGCGTCCGGGGGCCAGGTTGCCCTCCACCGCACAGTCGAAGACCATTTGGCCCGTCTCGAAGATACGGCGGGCTGTGCTGTGGGAAAGCCGGCCTGTCTCGGCCAGGATTCGCGCGATGCCAGGGGCGGTGTAACTCTCGATCAAGCCGCCGACGAGGAAGCTCGCTGAGACAGGCAATGCCTGCATGGCCATGAGCCGCTGACCTCGGCCGACCGCCTCCCAGTCCACCCAGTCGGGGGGGCTTTCGACATGATGGAAGAAGGCCTCAAGGGCCGCTCGTTGTTGAGGGCTCAGCCGGGCCTTGCGATGCAAGCGGTTAAGTTCGGTGACGGTGTCTTGGCCCGGACGAAGTTGATGCTCGATCAGGCACTGGATCGCAGCATCGGCGAGGGGGTCAGCCATCGCTTCATAGGGGGCAAAGCCGCTCGGTTTGGACCAGGGAGGTGCAGGCATGCCCTTTCATGCCCTCGTTTGTCGGTATTTGTGAAGTCGGGGCCCCGCCGTGGTAGCTTCCTCGTATCGAGCCCGGCAAAAGGAGGGTGGCCCGATGGCGAAGGACCTATGGCAACAGCGCTGGGATGAGGGCCGTATCGGCTTTCATCTGGACCAGTTCCACCCTTGGCTCGATCAGTACTGGGCCGAGATCACCGACCAGAGTCACGATCGAGTCCTGGTCCCGTTATGTGGCAAGAGCTTGGACTTGCGCTACCTCGCTGTGGGCGGCCACCCGGTGGTTGGGGTCGACATCGTGCCGGACGCCGTCGAGCAGTTCTTTGCTGAGTGGTCGGTCGATCCTACCGTTGCGGCGGGCCCCGGCTACCGACGCTTCAACGGCAATCGTGTGAGTCTCTATGCGGGTGACTTCTTTGGGGTCGAGCCGGAGGAGGGACTTTGTGATCTTTGGTATGACCGGGCTGCCCTGGTGGCCCTGCCTCCGTCGGCTCGACCGGCCTACGTCGAGCGGCTGCTGGCGCTCACATCCGCAACGGCATCTGGCCTATTGATCACCTTCGATTATCCTGCCGACGAGATGGAGGGGCCACCCTTTGCCCTGCCGGACGAGGAGGTGGCCGCCTTGTTTGCTGACAGTTGCACCGTGGAGCGCTTGGCCCATGAAGACCTCACTGCCGACGATGGCCGGGATTTGAGTCGTTGTAGTCGCTCAGCATTTCGGCTGCGCCGACGGTAACTAGCGAAAGTGAACCAGGCCGACGCTGTCGAGGTCGAAGCCAGCGGTTGGCGCTTCCCCCACCGCACTCACATCGCGAATCCGCAGATAACGGATGCGTTCGAGGCCAAGGTCTTCGAGATCGAAAGCGTCGCCGCCGCTCCGGTCGGGGTCAAGGGGCGTACTCGCCGCTAAGCCGCTGATCAGTACCGGTGACCAGCCAGCGCAGCCGGGCTGAGGTTCTCCGATCGGCCCGGGGTCGCAGTCGAAGGTCGACCAGGATTCGCCATCTTCACTCACGCTCACCTCACCCAACTCCTGGAAGGTTTGCCCACTACCACCCCGGACGCGAAAGGCATTCTCAAAGACCACGAAGTCCGGGCCCGGGCCGTCAATACAGTCACGGGGCCTGAAGCCGAGGGTGATCGATCCGCCCCGGCCAAGGCTCAGGACATCATGGCCACCGCGAAACTCGCCACCGCCCTCGGGGGGCCCCAGGACGATGTCGGGCAGGCGGCTCGCACCGAAGCCAGCCCCGTCTCCTGCTTGAAAGTCCACGACCTCCGTGGCGAAGGGCAGTTCCGAATACGCATACGTTGGGCCCGTTTCTGGAGGCTCACGACCGTCTTCACCCTCAAGGGGGGGCGGGCCACAGGCGATCAAAATGAGCGCAAAAATCCAACGCAGCACGGTTTCTTGGTCTCCTGCCCAGTGATCTCCGCACTCTCTTTTGAGCCAGCAAGCTCGAAGAGTTCCAGCATAAAATGCCGCCCATGGCTTGTTGCCCGGCCTATCTTTGGCCACACTGTTGCTCCGTAGGAGTTCGACATGCGTTTCGGTTCGATTTGGTTTCTCCCCTCGTTGATGGCTGTCTCATTGGTCGGCTGTCCCAACCCCGCATTGGTGACACCGGGAGGTGGTGGTGCTGACGGGGACGGTGGACCTGTCGCTGTGGTCGGCTTTTGTGGTGATGGTGAGGTGACGGCCGATGAAGAGTGCGACGACGCTAACAGCGTCGATGCCGATGGCTGTCGCAACAGTTGCGTTTTAGCCTATTGCGGTGATGGCTTGATTCGGGAGGATTTAGAGCCTGGAGCGGAGGGCTTTGAGGCCTGTGATGATGGCAACAGCGTTGATGAAGATCGCTGCCTGAATACCTGCGAGGAAGCCCGTTGCGGTGATGGTGTCACCCGCAGCGATCTGCCCGAGCGACACAGCGATTTCGAGCATTGCGACGACGGCAATGAAGCCGATGATGACGCCTGTCTAGCCGGCTGTATCGAAGCTTTCTGTGGCGATGGGATCCAGCGTCTGGATCTAAGCGAGGGCGATGAGGGCTTCGAAGCCTGTGATGACGGCAACGAAGCTGACGACGATGAATGTCTGACGAACTGCGTCTTGGCCCGCTGCGGTGATGGGATTCTGGGGCCGGGCGAGGCCTGTGACGATGGTAACCTTGAAGCCGGCGATGATTGTGTTGATTGCCGCTCCGCGACCTGCGGCGACGGCCTCGTCCAAGAAGGTGTGGAAGCCTGTGACGATGGCAACGAAGACGATACCGACGACTGCCTTCGAGACTGCATCGCTGCCTCCTGCGGTGATGGGGTGGTCCGGGCCGGGTTAGCCGAGGGCGATGAAGGCTTCGAAGCCTGTGATGACGGCAACGACGACGATACCGACGACTGCACCTCCGACTGTGCACGGCCCAGTTGTGGCGACGGGCATCTCCGGTCCGGACTGCAGTGGGGGGCTGAAGGTTACGAACAATGTGACGACGGCAACCTTGAGGCCGGCGATGGCTGTGCCGCGGACTGCCTGCGGGAGGAATGCGGCAACGGCATCGAGGATCCGGGTGAAGCCTGTGACGATGGCAACCAGCGGGACAACGATGCCTGTCGCAACAACTGTGAGTCTGCCCGCTGTGGCGATGGCGTTCATCGCTTGGATCTCGAAGAGGGGGCTGAGGGCTACGAACAGTGTGATGATGGCAATGAAGAGCAACGGGATGCCTGTCTCGTCGACTGTGTGGCCGCCAGCTGTGGGGACGGTCACCACCGCCTTGATGTGGAGCCTGGAGACGATGGCTTCGAGGCCTGCGATGACGCCGATGGTATCGATGAGAATGTTTGCACCAACGCTTGTGCGCTGGCCCGCTGCGGCGACGGAATTCGTCGCATCGACGTGGAAGTCGGATCACCGGGCTACGAGCAATGCGACGATGGGAACCGCAGCCAAAACGATGCCTGCTTAGTGACCTGCGAAAGCGCTGGCTGCGGTGATGGTCACGTCTGGGATGGCGAGGAGCGCTGCGACGACGGCAACGACAATCAGCAGGACGCCTGCCTGGAGGGTTGCATCCCGGCCCGCTGTGGTGATGGGATCCATCGCCGGGACCTGCGCCCCGGGGACGAAGGTTTCGAAGCTTGTGATGATGGCGATGGGATCGATGGAAATGAGTGCACCAATGGTTGTGGCCGGGCGATTTGCGGCGATGGGATCGTTTGGGAAGGCCAGGAGCGTTGCGACGACGGCAACGATGACAACGGTGATGCCTGCCTCGTCGGTTGTCACCCGGCCCGTTGTGGCGATGGCGAGGTTTGGCGAGACAACGAGCGCTGCGACGACGGTGACGGCATCGATCAAAATGAGTGCACCAATGCCTGTCTGCCGGCCCGCTGCGGGGACGGGATCGTTTGGGAAGGCGAAGAACGCTGCGACGATGGCAATGACGACAATGGTGATGCCTGCCTCGTGGGCTGCCACCCTGCTCGTTGCGGCGATGGGGAGATCTATCGGGATGTGGAGGTCTGTGATGACGGCAACGATGAGCAGACCGATGATTGCTTAAACAACTGCACAGCGCCCCGTTGTGGCGATGGTTTCATTCACGATGGCCATGAGCGTTGCGATGACAGCGATCGGGTCGATGGTAACGACTGCACCAATGCCTGTGATCCGGCCCGTTGTGGCGACGGGATCACCTGGGCTGGTCAGGAGGAATGTGACGACGGCAACGACGATACAGGGGATGCCTGCACGAACGCCTGCAACCATGCGATTTGTGGTGATGGGATCGTCCAGCGGGGCGAGGAAGAATGTGATGACGCCAATGGTGTGAACACCGATACCTGTACGAACGCCTGTAACAACGCCCGTTGTGGTGACAGCATCGTTGGGCCCGGTGAGGAATGCGACGATGGTAATGGCAACAACAACGATCGCTGTACGAATGCCTGTCGCAACAATCCAGGGAACGACGTGAGCAATGGCGGGATGGTCTATTACGGGCACCACGGGAACTGCGGCGGCTGGAACGGTTGCGGCAGTGCGGCGACTTGCGCCCAGTGGGCCTGTGAGATCAATGGCTACAGCCGTGTTGTCTCCCACGGACCGGGCTCGCCCCACCAAGCGCCGGCCTGTGGCGGCGGGCAGACCTGGCACTTGTTCAACAGTCGGGGCAGCCTGGATCGTGGCTGGGGTGGTGGCCGCTGTGGTAACTGCCCGGTGATGGGTGTCACCAACGTTCGCTGCGAGTAACCCGAGCCGTGTGCGGCGCTCTGACGGCGCAGAGCGTACGACGGAGAACGAGTTTCAGCGCTGGCGACCGCAAGTGCATGGCTTAAAGGAGTGATCTCGATTTGGCCGAATACGACTACATCGTCGTCGGCGCGGGTTCCGCAGGCTGTGCGCTAGCCGCTCGGCTCACCGAAGACCCAAACTGTCGCGTCTTGCTGTTGGAGGCCGGGGGCTCCGACCGCACGGCCTTTTGCACGAAGCCGGGCATGATCTCGGTGGTTCACACCGTCCCTCAGGTGAAAAAGAAGTTCGACTGGGGCTACAAAACCCAAGCTCGAGATTGGACCCTGGATCGAAAGATCCCCTACATTCGGGGGCGGGTGATGGGGGGCTCCAGCGCCATTAACGGCATGATCTTCGTGCGCGGGAATCGGGCCAACTACGATAGCTGGGCAGCCCAGGGCTGTACCGGTTGGGGCTTCGATGATGTCCTGCCCTATTTCAAACGCCTAGAAGACTTTGAGGCCGGCGAGAGTGATTTACGAGGGGCCGGTGGCCCGGTCGCCGTGACCCGGCCAAAGGATTGCAGCCCCGTGAGCGAATTGTTCATGGAAGCTGTCGCTGAAGTGACTGGGGTACCCCGCATCGAGGACTACAACGGCCCGACCCAAGAAGGCGTTTCCATCGTGCAAATGTCCGCAAAGGATGGGCTTCGCTATTCCACCTCCCAGGCCTACCTTGAGCCCAACCGCAACCGCCCCAATCTCACCATCGTGTCTCGGGCGACGGTTCTGAAGGTCAATCTAGAAGGCACACGGGCCGTCGGCTTGGACTATCAAGCGGGGCGGGAGGTGGTGACGGTCTCTGCCCGTTGCGAGGTTTTGCTGTGCGGTGGCGTCATTGGCAGTGCGCAGATTCTGATGCTCAGTGGGATCGGTCCGGCGGCGCATTTGGCTGAACATGGCATCGACTGTGTGGCGGATCTGCCGGTGGGCCAAAACCTCCACGATCATCTGTTCTTCCCCTTGGTGTTTTTGATGCCAAGAGGCGGGCACCGCGGCACGCCCTGGCATTTCTTTGGGGGCATGTTCAAAGAGTACCTTTTTGGTGGGGGGACGTGGTTTGGCGAGACCGTCTTCGAGGGCATGGCTTTTGTGAAAACATCGGCCGGTGAGTCCATCCCCAACCTCCAGCTTCACAGCCTTCCATGGGCCTATCCGGCACCCAATCAAGATGCCCCGGTGCGACCGAAAGTCGACATGAGGCCGGCCCTGACCGTCCTGCCTACCATGATCTACCCGAAGAGTCGGGGCGAGGTGCGGCTACGTTCGGCCGACCCCCTCGACGCACCGATGATCGACCCCCACTTCCTTGAGGACCCGGCGGATTTGAAGTTCCTACTCGATACCACCGAACTCACTCGAGAGATCATGGCGAGTTCAGCCATCGCTGGGGAGGTCACCGGCGAGCTTGAGCCCGGCGGGGATTATCGTGACCGGGCGGCCCTGGCCCGGGAGATGCCGAACCGGGTGTGTACGGTGTATCACCCGGTGGGCACCTGTCGCATGGGGGTGGATGAACGTGCGGTCGTCGATCCCGAACTACGGGTTCTTGGGATTCAAGGCTTAAGGGTCGCAGATGCTTCGATCATGCCCGATATCATCGGTGGCAATACCAACGCACCATCGATCATGATTGGGGAGAAAGCAGCAGACCTGTTGCGGGCTGCCCAGGGAAATTCTGCCTAGGGGACTGATATCCTCACGGGTTTTGGGTTATGTTCCCTCCGACCCATCGAGGAGAAAGACATGATACGCCGCGGGATCTTGCCTTTGTTGCTCCTCGCATTGAGTTGCGGTGGTCCCGATCGCGTAACTTCGCCCGGGCCATCGGAGCCTGGACCCGTTGAGCCCTTAGCCGATGGGGGCCCTGAACTCCCCGCTGCCCGCTGCGGTGACGGCATCGTTCAGGAGGGGGAAGCCTGTGACGATGGCAACGAGATCGATGAAGACGCTTGTCTCACCGACTGTGTTGCGGCCCGCTGCGGTGATGGGCTGCGCCGCCAAGATGTGATGGAAGCCGATGAGGGCTTTGAGGCCTGCGATGATGGCAACACCATCGATGAAGATGACTGCTTGAACAGCTGCCAGGTGGCCCGGTGTGGCGATGGCGTGGTTCACGAGGGTGTCGAGGCCTGCGATGATGGCAATGAGGTCGAGTCCTATGACTGTACCCAGGCCTGTGCTTTGCCCAGTTGCGGCGATGGTCACGTCCAAGAAGGGGCCGGCGAGGCCTGCGACGACGGCAACGACTCCGACGAGGACGAGTGCACGCAACGCTGCCTAGAAGCTCGCTGCGGCGACGGCTTCATCTGGGAGGGCGTGGAAGCCTGTGACGACGGTGATGAGCAGGATGATAACGCCTGCACAACAGCTTGTGAGCCGGCCCGGTGTGGCGATGGCATCCGTCGTTTGGATCTCGAGCCAGATGCGGAAGACTATGAGGCTTGTGATGATGGCAACGACGTGGAGACGGACAGTTGCCTGAGCAATTGTCGTGAAGCGGGTTGCGGCGATGGCGTGCTCGCTGCCGGCGAAGAGCTTTGTGATGATGGCAACCTGAATCCGGCCGACGCGTGCACGGACCGCTGCGAACCGGCCCGGTGTGGCGATGGTATTCAAAGGCTCGACCTGGATCCCTTCGATGAGGCTTTCGAAGCCTGCGATGATGGCAACGATGATGAGGCCGATGCCTGTCGGAGCAATTGCGGGGTCGCCCGGTGTGGCGATGGCATTCAACGCTTAGACATCGCCGCCGGTGAGCCTGGTTACGAAGCCTGTGACGATGGCAATGGCCGAGATCGGGATGCCTGTCGGGACAACTGTACCGTCGCCCTGTGTGGGGATGGCGTCCGTCGTCAGGATCTCTTCCCCGACGATGAGGGCTATGAAGAATGTGACGATGGCAATGAGAACGAGGCCGATGAATGCCGCAGTGGCTGCATTTTGGCCCGCTGCGGTGACGGAATCCACCGACGGGATCCTCGCAGCGACGAAGCCTGTGATGATGGCAATGAGGCCGCCGATGACGGCTGTTCCCCCGATTGTGATTTGGCCCGGTGTGGTGATGGGGTGCATCGTCGGGACCTGGAGCCTGGAGCCGAGGGCTTTGAAGGCTGTGATGACGGTAATGAGGTTGCCGAAGACGGCTGTCTGAACAACTGCCAGTTGGCCATCTGCGGTGATGGTGTCCTGCGGGAAGGCCTGCGGGTCGGCGAAGCGGGCTACGAGGCCTGTGACGATGGGAATCAGGCTGATGCCGATGGCTGCACCGCCGAGTGCCTTCCGGCCCGTTGTGGCGACGGCATCGTTCGAGAGGACCTCGATGAGGGGGACCACGGCTTCGAAGGCTGTGATGATGGCAACTTGGAGCGGGGCGATGGTTGCTCCGATCTCTGCAGGCCCGAGGTCTGTGGCAATGGGCTCATCGATCCGGGCGAGGCTTGCGATGACGGTGATGAGGACGATGCGGACCAGTGCCGCAACGATTGTGTGTTGGCCCGCTGTGGTGATGGTGTGCAGCGGGAGGATCTCCAGGCCGGCGCGCCCGACTTCGAGGCCTGTGATGATGGCAACTTAGAGGCTGGGGACGGTTGCTCCGCCCGTTGCGCGGTCGAGCGTTGCGGGAATCAAATCATCGATCCAGGCGAAGCCTGTGATGATGGCAATGAGAACGATCGAGATGCCTGCCTCAACGATTGCACCGTGGCCCGCTGTGGCGACGGCGTTCAACGTCAAGATATCGGCTTTGGCCTGCCGGGCTTCGAGCACTGCGACGATGGCAATGAAGCCGATGATGACGATTGCACGTCTCTATGCGTCGAAGCTCGCTGCGGCGACGGCTTGGTGCACGGGGAAGATGAGGCCTGTGATGATGGCAACGCCAACGACTTCGACGCCTGTTTGCGCAACTGTGTCCAAGCCCGCTGCGGTGATGGCATCATTCGGGAGGATTTGGCGCCTGGGGCCGAGGGCTTCGAAGCCTGTGAAGATGGCAACGAGGTGAACGAGGATGACTGTCTGAACAACTGTCAGCTGGCCCGCTGTGGCGATGGCATCGTGTGGCGAGATGAAGAGATCTGCGATGACGGCAACGAAGAGATGGCTGACGCTTGTACCGACCGCTGCCGGCCGGCCCGTTGCGGCGATGGCATTATTCGCCAAGACATCGCAGCCGGCGATCCCGGGGCTGAGCTCTGTGACGACGGCGACGAAGATGATCTGAACAGCTGCACCGCGGATTGCGTGCCTGCTCGCTGTGGTGATGGCTTTCGTCGTCTCGATGTGATGATGGGCGACGAAGGCTATGAAGCCTGTGACGACGGTAACGAGGAGCAGGCGGACGCCTGTCTCGCAGACTGTTCGTTGGCCCGCTGCGGAGACAACATCGTGCGTCTCGATTTGGACCCGGGCCAAGCGGGCTACGAAGCCTGCGACGATGGCAATGTGGTGGCTGCCGATGGCTGCTCCCCGGCCTGCCAGGTCGAGCGCTGCGGCAATGGCGTCCAGGATCCCGGCGAGGCCTGTGACGATGGCAATGAGGAAGACGCAGATGCCTGCTTGAATGGCTGTCTCCGGGCCCGTTGTGGCGACGGTGTTCGTCGCCAGGACTTACTGCCCCTCGAAGTGGGTTACGAAGGCTGCGATGACGGTAATGTGGACGGGGGTGATGGTTGTTCGGCCGAGTGCCGCGCGGAGGTTTGCGGTAATGGCATCCTCGATCCCGGCGAAGCCTGTGACGATGGCAATCAAAGTTCCGGTGACGGCTGCCTCGCCAACTGCGAGTTGGCTCGGTGCGGCGACGGCGAGCTTTGGCTCGACGTAGAGGTCTGCGACGACGGCAATCTTGTGGATGAGGATGCCTGTACCGCGCAATGCGAGGAAGCCCGCTGCGGTGATGGGATCGTCTGGGCCGACGAAGAGGCCTGCGATGATGGCAATGGCGCCGAGGATGACGCCTGTCTCAACGACTGTGTTGCCGCCGCCTGTGGCGATGGGATTCAGCGATTAGATGCTGTGGCCGGTGATCCGGGTTTCGAGGCCTGTGATGATGGCAATGCAGTCGATACGGATGGGTGTACAACCGCCTGTGCGGATGCCTTTTGCGGCGATGGGATTCTCTGGCAAGGCGTCGAAGATTGCGACGATGGCAACGTCATCGGTGAGGATGATTGCACGGACGTCTGCCGCCCAGCCCAGTGCGGCGATGGCCGGACTTGGGCCGGCCGGGAAGCCTGTGATGATGGCAACCTTGATGATGGCGACAGTTGCACGGGCAATTGCGAGAATGCGCGCTGTGGCGATGGGATTGTTTGGGTCGGTCAGGAAGACTGTGATGACGGTAACCAAATCGATGATGACGGCTGTACACAGGATTGTCTCACCGAACGCTGCGGTGATGGGATCGTTCAGGGTAATGAGGAATGCGATGATGGTAATGGGGTCAACGAAGATGATTGCACCAACGTTTGCGAGACCTCCAAGTGCGGCGACGGCTTTCTCCAGGCCGGCGAAGAATGCGATGATGGTAATTTAGATGACTTGGATGACTGTACGAACGACTGCAATGACCAGGAAGGCGATGATATCACCCAAGGCGGCACGATCTACTATGGTCACCATGGTGCGTGCAGTGGCTGGAATGCCTGTGGCAATGCAGAGACTTGTGCGCAGTGGGCCTGCGAGATCGAAGGTTACAACACCGCCGTGTCTTGGGACCGCTCGAACGCCTATTCGGGCAACTGCAACGATGGCACCAGTTGGCACCTGTTCTGGAATCGAGGCAATCTAGATCGCAACTGGGACTCTAGGAATTGTCGTAGCTGCCCATTACAGGGTGTGACCGGCATTCGCTGCCGTTAGGAGAGACGTGGTGGTGACTAAGGACGAGGGATTCTTCGATCATCTGGCAGAAGGCTACCAGTTGGTCTCACGACATACGGTTATGTATCCAGATTGCAACACGACCAATCGACTTTTTGGCGGCCGGCTCATGCAGTGGGTCGACGAAGCCGCAGGCATGTTTGTGCGTTGCACGATGGCCTCGGAGCGGGTGGTGACAGCCCAGGTCGACCAACTGCGTTTCCGCCGCCCTACCCAGTTGGGGGAGTTGATCGAAATCTACTGTAAGGTCACCCGTTTCGGCCGAACAAGTTTGTCCATCTCCGTGGTGGTGACCAACCTGGACGTGTCCGATCCATCGGCGAAGCGAAAGAAGTTGGAAACGAAGATGATCTGGGTCTGCGTGGATGAGGCCGGGAAACCTTGTGCCTATGGCTCGTCCGGCAACGCGACGGGCGAGATTCGGGACAACTGAAACCGCTTGCGGCTCTGGGCCACGTAGTGGTGTCCGATATCCACCACATCCCCTGAGAAGACCTGATTGCCCGCTTCGTCGAGGCGGGCGTTCATGATGGCCTTTTTGCCGGTCTCGTCGACGGTTTTGATCTCACCGAGCTCTTCGGCCCAAGCGAGGAGGTACTTGCTGCCTTCAAATGGCTCACCTCGGAAGTCGGTTCGAAGCCCGTAGCAGAGCACGGGGATATCGAGTTCATCGACGACCCGGGTGAGTTGGAGCACCTGCTGGGGTGAGAGAAATTGGGCTTCATCCACAAGCACGCAGGCCACCGGCTCTTCGTGGTGGGCCGTCTGAATATGCTCCAGGAGGTCATCGGAGGGGGCGAAAGCGTAGGCGGCCCGTTGCAGTCCGATCCGGCTGGTAATCTGGCCGACGCCGTAGCGGTCGTCGAGGGCGGGGGTGAAAAGAAGGGTCCTCAACCCCCGCTCTTGGTAGTTGTGGGCACTCTGCAACAAGGTGGTGGTTTTGCCGGCATTCATCGCTGAGTAATAGAAGTAGAGCTTTGCCATGGGTGGGCTCCCTTACCCACCTCATGCCAAGGCTCGCATCGGGCGTCACCCGTCGATTTCACGAATTTTGCTCGCCGTGCCTTGTCGGTCCAAGCTGTCATGGGCGGTCACCGAACCTGCAGAGTTTACGGCGAAGCGGGAGCTAGGGTCGTCTAGGGTGTTGAAAAAATAGGAGTTTGCATCACGGGCGTTTTGGCACGGCCCCTGCATGCAATTATTTCGCACGCGGGAGAAAAACCATCATGCGTATTCAACTTGGCCTCATTGCTTGTCTGCTCGTCGCTTGTCCAGGCGTTGAGCCACCGGGCCCGAACCCAGAAACCGATGCGGGGCTCACCCCTGCTGAGGATGCTGGCGTCGGCCAAGAGGATGCGGGCGCTCGCACAGACAGCGGTGTGGCCGAGGACGCCGGTGAGGTCACCGAGGATGTCGGTGAGGCCCCCGAGGATGGGGGACCGGTCATTGAGGACGCAGGCCCCGGCGCCGAGGACGGGGGACCAGGTGGGGACGAGGACGCAGGTCCTCCGCCAGGTCAGCGCTGCCGTGAGAATGACGACTGCGACGATGGTGCTCAGTGCGTGCAGGGCATGTGTCAGCGGCCCGATCGCTGTCAGGATGACGCCGACTGCCCCGAGGGCCAAGTCTGCACGATGAACATGTGTGGTCCTGAGGAGATGCTGAACTGCCGCGAGGACGGAGACTGTCCTGAGGGACTGACCTGTAATGAGGAAGGTCGCTGCGACATGGGCGGTGAGGGGCGCTGCTTCAACAACGATCAGTGCGAGGAAGGCCAAGTCTGCCAAGACGGTCAATGCATGGATCATGGTGGTGGCGAAGGGCAGCGCTGTGGCGAAGGCATGCCCCGGTGCCCCGAAGGACAGATCTGTTCTGAGGCTGGATTCTGTCAGGGCGGCGGTGGCGGACCGATGCAATGCGGCGAGGGGCGTCCCTGCCCCCAAGGTCAGGTTTGCCGAGGCGGTAGCTGCCGACCCGAAGGGGGACCGGAGTGCCAAGAAGACGCCCATTGTGACGAGGGTTTCGTCTGTCGAGATCAGCGTTGCGTTGAGGGCGGCGGTGGAGGCCCCGTGATGTGTCGCCGCCACGATGACTGTGCTGAGGGCGAGGTTTGCAACGAGCAGGGCCAATGCGTCGAAGGTGGTGATTTACGCCCCTGTGGCTGGGAGGGTGATTGCGAACCCGGCGAGCGCTGCGATCAAGGCTTCTGCCGTGAGGGGGGTGGTATTCAAGCCTGTGAAGGCGATGCCGACTGTCCAGCTCAGCAGCGCTGCGATGCGAACGTTTGTGTTGATGCTGTGGATCCGGCCTGCCGGGACGTGGTCTGCCCTGAGGGTGAGCGCTGCATGAACGGCGACTGTGTCGGCGATGACCCCTGCGCTGAGGTCTTCTGTGATGAGGGCTTCATCTGCGAGGGCGGCGACTGTGTCGACATGAACCAAGGCGGCTGTGCCAACGACGACGATTGCGAGGGGGATCTGGTTTGCGAGAATGGCCAGTGCCTGCCGCCCGTGGTTGAGGGCTGCGGTGAGGGGCCGCCTTGCTTCCCGGATCAAGTTTGTGAGGAAGGCCGCTGTGTGGACGAGGGCCCTGTGGGCTGTGAGAACGACGCAGCTTGCGAAGAAGGACAAGTGTGTATCGATCGTCGTTGTGTCGACGAAATCCCTGGCCAGTGTGACGGGGACAACGAGTGCGCGCAGGGGGAGGTCTGTCGGGATCGTCGCTGCGTCCCCGATGACGGGCAATGTCGCGACAACAACCAGTGCGCGGCCGATGAGATCTGCAGCAATGGTCGCTGTATTCTCGACCCCAATGCCGGCGCTTGTAACGACAATGGGGACTGTCCTAATGGCCAACAATGCTTCCAGGGCCGGTGTCAGGACCAGAACCAGGGGCAATGCCGAGACGATCGGGGCTGTGCCCAAGGTGAACGCTGCGTCAATGGGCGCTGCACCCGGGTCGAGGGTTGTTTCAATGACAACCAGTGTCCCGGCGATCAAATCTGTCGGAACAATCGTTGCGTTGATGATCCCAACGGCGGCGGCGGTGGTGGTGGCGGTGATCCCGGTATCGGTGATGCCTGTGCCAACGATGCGGCCTGCCAGCCGGGCTGCCCGGATGATACCCGCTGTGCTTGTCGGAATTTCGGGCGTGGCAACATGTGTGTCGCTCTGTGCCCCAATGGGGCCCGGGATTGTCCCAATAACGCCATGTGCATGAATGGGGTCTGTGATCCATTTTAACAGCGATTCCGTCACTTCGGTGACGGTGTCCGCTGGGACGGATTGCGATCGCCCGTTGACAGCTAGAGGTCTTTGTTGAAATTGGCCCCCCTCCGGGGGGAGCAACATGGAATTCAACCAGGTCTCAGTCATGAGCGTCGCTCATGTGGATCCGCCCCACCGGATCACCAGCCAGTCCATCGATGACCAACTCGCGGAGACCATGCAGAGAATCGGGGCTCGACCGGGTTTGCTCGAAGGCCTCTCGGGGATTCGAGCCCGGCGTTTCTGGGATGAGGATACCCGGCCATCCCAGGTGGCGGCCCAGGCTGGGCGAAAAGCCTTGGAGCGAGCTGGAATCAGCGGTGACCAACTCGGTGTCGTCATCAACACCTCGGTCTGCCGAGACTTTATTGAGCCTTCGACGGCCTGTTTGGTCCACGGCGAACTCGGCTTGCCGAGCACCTGTTTGAACTTTGATTTAGGCAATGCCTGCTTGGCTTTCATCAACGGCATGGAAGTGGCCGGGCAGATGATTGAGTCCGGCGCTGCCGATTACGCCCTGGTCGTCGATGGCGAGGGCAGTCGGGACGTGACCGAAGCGACGATCGCTCGACTTCAGGATCAGGACTGTAAGGCCGAGGACTTTCGGGCCCAGTTCGCCGCCCTGACGCTGGGTTCGGGCGCTGCCGGGATGGTCCTCGCTCGCTCGGATTTGGCCCCCGAAGGGCACCGCTTTCTCGGTTGCGTCAACGACGCGGCGACCGAATGGCGCCACCTCTGTGAGGGGCAACGAGATTATATGCAGACCGACACCAGTGGGCTGCTCACCCAAGGCCTAAAGCTGGCCGCAAAGACCTGGCAGCGGGGCCGGGAGGAGCGCAATTGGCGGCCGGGCTACTTTGACCAGTTCGTCATCCACCAAGTCAGCCATGTGCACACCGAGAAGCTCTGTCAGACCCTGGGAATTGATCAGGAACGTTGTTTCAAGATCTATCAGGAGTTCGGCAATATTGGGCCGGCCGGGGTGCCGATCACCCTCTCGAAAGCCGTCGAGGCCGGTCAGATTCAAACCGGTGACCGGGTGGCATTACTCGGCATTGGCAGTGGATTGAACTGCTCCATGGGCGAGATTGTTTGGTAGATCATGAAGCCCCACGACTTTTCCTTCGACGCGAACTTCGCTCACGTCGATGGCCACAACTTGCATTACCTGGACGAGGGCAAGGGCGAAGTGGTCCTGATGGTTCATGGGAACCCGACTTGGAGTTACTATTATCGTAACGTGGTCCGGGCCCTGAGCGCCGATTACCGCTGCATCGTTCCCGACCATATCGGCTGTGGGATGTCCGCGAAGCCATCGGCCGAGGACTATCCCTACACCTTGGAGCGTCGAGTCTCCGACCTCGATGAATTGATGGAGCGCTTGGCGCCGACAGGCACCGTACATCTCGTGCTGCACGATTGGGGCGGTATGATCGGCATGGCTTGGGCAGCCCGTCATGCGGCCCGGATCGGTCGGATCGTGGTGCTCAATACCGCCGCCTTTCCTCTGCCTGAATCGAAGCCGTTTCCTTGGCCTTTAGCCCTTTGCAGGAGCCCTTTGGGGGGCTTTATCATCGAGCACTTCAACGGCTTCGCCCGGGTCGCGAGCCGAGTGGCCTTCAAGAAGTCGGTGCCGACGGAGGTTCGGCAGGCCTATGTTTGGCCCTATGAGCCCAAGGGAGCCCGGGTCGCGACCCGCCGCTTTGTTGAGGACATTCCCTTAAAGCCCGAGGATCCCGGTTATGATGTCGTGGCCGGGGTCGAAGCCCAGTTGCAGGACTTCGCTGACCGAGAGGTCTTGGTCTGTTGGGGCATGAAGGACTTTGTCTTCGATCACCACTTTCTCGCCCGATGGCGGCAGCACTGGCCCCAGGCCGAGGTGCACGAATACGCCGATTGCGGGCACTATATTCTCGAGGATGCGGCGCCGGAAATCATCGAGAAAATCCGTGGCTTCTTCCCGTGAGTGAGAATGTCGCCAGTGCCCTGAGCGCCATGGCGGAAGCCCAGCCCGAAACCCCTGCGATGTACTTGCCCGATGGTTGGGAAAGCCGGGGGCAGCTGCGCTATCGAGCCATCTCTTTTGCCAAGCTCGATAGGGACAGCAATGAGATCGCCGCCGGCCTGCAGGGCTTGGGGCTAAAGAAAGGCAGCCGCGTCGCCCTGATGGTGCCGCCGGGGGAAGCCTTCTTCGGGGTGACCTTTGCGCTCTTTAAGGTGGGGCTCGTGCCGGTGCTCATCGATCCGGGTATCGGCCTAAAAGCCCTCAAAACCTGCTTGGCTGAGGCCAAGCCGGAAGCCTTTATCGGCATTCCCAAAGCCCAAGTCGCCCGGCTGCTCTTCGGCTGGTGTCGGGGGCAGTTGAAGCATGTGGTGACCGTGGGGCCCCGCTTGTTCTGGGGCGGCACCACCTTGAAAGCGGTGCAGCAAAAGGGGGCTGCCGCCGGACCGTACGTGGCGCCGGAGGTTGGCGGTGATGATCCGGCCGCGGTGCTTTTTACCAGTGGCAGTACGGGCATTCCGAAAGGGGCGCTGTATCGGCACCGCAACTTCATGGCGCAGGTGGCCATGATTCGGGATCGCTACCAGATCGAGCCTGGCGAGGTCGATCTGCCCACCTTCCCCCTCTTTGCCCTCTTTGATCCGGCCCTCGGCATGACCGCGGTGATTCCGAAGATGGACTTTACCCGCCCGGCGAAGGCCAACCCCAAACTGCTGGCCCAGGCCATCGAGCGCTTCGAGTGCACCAACATGTTTGGCTCGCCCGCGTTGCTCAACACCTTCAGTCGCTGGGGGGAGCCGGCTGGCAAAAAGTTCCCCAGCCTGCGGCGCATTCTTTCGGCCGGTGCACCCGTGCCGGCCGAGGTGCTGTCCCGCTGTCGGGCCATGATCCCCGAGGACGCCACCATCTCCACCCCCTACGGCGCCACGGAGAGTTTACCGGTGGCCTCCATCGAGAGCCGAGAGGTCCTGGGTGAAACCGGGGCGAAGACGGCCCAGGGCAAGGGCGTGTGTGTGGGGCTACCGGATCCCAAGGCGAAGGTGCGCATCATCAAGATCAGCGACAAGGCCATCAAGTCCTGGTCCGATGATCTGTTGGCGCCCCCGGGGGAGGTCGGCGAGATCGTGGTGAACAGCCCGGCG
>PBND01000035.1 GCA_002722845.1 Myxococcales bacterium
TGCAGGCCTGCCTGGGGCTGACGCTGGCGGCCCTCCCGGTGATGAACGCTGTGGCAGGATTGCCGGCTTCATGTGTCAGGACCGGGACAATTATTGCGATCAACCGGAGGGGCAATGTCAGGTTGCCGATGGCATGGGTATGTGCCGGGCGGTTCCAGAGGCTTGCGATGATCAGTGGCTGCCCGTCTGCGGTTGCGACGGGGCCACCTACGGCAACGATTGTGAACGACTGCGAGCCCGGGCCCAACTGGATCACCTGGGAGCCTGTGAAGACGACCCACCTGAAGGAGCGTGTGGTGGCTTCGCCGGCCGGCCATGTCCCGGTGAGAACGACTTTTGTGAGCACCCTCAAGGGACCTGCCAGATGGCTGATGGCCTGGGACAATGCGTCCAAGTCCCCCGGCAGTGTGGTCGGGAGTTCGAGCCCGTCTGTGGCTGTGATGGCGAGACGTACTCGAACGACTGCCGTCGGCTTCAGGCTGGGGTGCAGCTAGACTATCAGGGCGAGTGCGCCGAGCCACCCCCGGGGGCCTGTCAGAGCAATGAACAATGCGGGCCGCGGGATTTCTGCGCCAAGGCGCCCGGAGCCTGCGACGCTGCTGGAGCTTGCCAGGCCAGACCTGAGGCCTGTGTTGGGGTCGTGCAGCCGGTCTGCGGTTGTGACGGGCGAACCTACAGCAACGGCTGTGTAGCCCACAGTCAGGGGGTAAGCATTCGTCATGAGGAGGCCTGCCGGGAGTAGGCCTTCCTTGCCTTGCGCCGCCGTGCCACCTAAGAGCGGGGCCGGGAGTTCGTTTGTGGGTCGGAAGGTCTGTACCACCATCTATCTGGAGGCCGAGCAGGTGGCTGCTTTGAAGCGGCTGAAAGCCCGGACTCGTGTGCCGGTGTCAGCTTACATCCGGGAGGGCATCGACGAGGTGCTTCGGCGCTATGGCGAGGCAAAGTCCCACGAGGAGGCGGCCCCTTGAGTATTCCCCGGGAACGCATTCGCAATTTCTGCATCATCGCCCACATCGATCACGGCAAGTCGACCTTGGCTGACCGATTGTTGGCAGCGACCGGTGCGTTGACCCAACGGGAAGAGCGGGAACAGTTTCTTGATAAGATGGACATCGAGCGGGAGCGGGGCATCACGATTAAAGCTCAAGCTGTTCGCCTGGTCCACCGGGCCGAGGACGGTCTGGAGTATATGCTGAACCTCGTGGATACGCC
This sequence comes from Myxococcales bacterium, assembly GCA_002722845.1. Taxonomy (GTDB): domain Bacteria; phylum Myxococcota; class UBA4151; order UBA4151; family UBA4151; genus UBA4151. The sequence goes on from PBND01000035.1 coordinate 1,213, forward strand.
TGGGCATGTGGACTTTGGCTACGAAGTGAGTCGCAGTCTGGCGGCTTGCGATGGTGCGCTGCTCGTGGTCGACGCGAGTCAAGGGGTCGAGGCCCAGACCCTGGCCAATGTCTATTTGGCCGTGGCGAACGACTTGGAGATCGTTCCTGTTCTCAATAAAATCGACCTGCCGGCAGCCGAGCCGGACCGAGTCGCCCAGGAGATCGAGGAGGTCGTGGGCCTCGACACGGAGGGGATCCTCCATGTGTCCGCAAAGACAGGGCTCGGCGTAGAAGCCTTACTTGAGCGCCTGGTGGCCCTGCTCCCTGGCCCGCAGGGCGCACCCGCCGACCCCTTCAGAGCCCTGATTTTCGACAGCTGGTACGACCCCTACAAGGGCGTTGTCCTCATGGTTCGGGTGGTGGACGGTTCGCTGAAGGTTGGTGATGATGTCACCCTGATGCACACGCAAGCCAGACACCAAGTGCTGGAGTTGGGGGCCTACAATCCCCATGCCGAGCCACTCCAGCACCTTGAGACTGGCGAGATTGGCTATGTGGTTGCGGGGATCAAGGATCTCCATGATGCCAAGGTCGGCGACACCCTTTGCCTGACGGCTTCGAAGGGCGAGACTGAAGTCGTGCCCGGCTTTGAAGAGGTCAAGCCGATGGTTTTCGCCGGGATCTTCCCGGTGGATGCGGCTGATTACTCGGACTTACGAGATGCCCTCGATAAACTGGTGCTCAATGACGCCAGCTTGGTCTGGGAGCCCGAGTCCAGTGCTGCCTTGGGCCTTGGCTTTCGTTGTGGCTTTCTTGGCCTCTTGCACATGGAGATCGTTCAAGAGCGCTTGGAGCGGGAGTTCAATCTGGACTTGCTCACCACGGCACCGACGGTGGTGTATCGCCGCCGCGATCTCGAGGGCAATGAGAGCGAGCTCTCGAACCCGGCGGACTTTCCCCAGCTCAACGAGGTGGAGGCGGTCCTTGAGCCCATGATTCGGGCGGACATCCACGTGCCCGAAGAGTTCGTCGGCTCCGTCATGAAGCTGTGTCAGGAACGCCGAGGGGTCCAACTGGATTTGCAATATCTCACCTCGGATCGGGTGCATCTTCAATACCGCCTGCCCTTGGCAGAGGTCGTCTTCGATTTCTTCGACCACTTGAAGAGTATCACCCGGGGCTATGCCTCCATGGATTATGAGCTGTCCGGTTATGAAGAGAGCGACCTGGTTCGCCTCGATGTCCTGATCAACAGCGAGCGCGTGGACGCGTTGGCGGTGATTCTGCACAAGGATAATGCCTATTTCCGGGGCCGGGCTTTGTGCAAAAAGCTGCGGGAGTTAATCCCAAGAGCCCAGTTCAAGATTCCGATCCAGGCCAGCATTGGCAGTCGCATTATCGCCCGTGAAACGATTCCAGCCCTGCGCAAGGACGTGACTTCGAAGTGTTACGGCGGTGACATCAGCCGCAAGCGCAAGCTTCTTGAAAAGCAGAAGAAGGGGAAGAAACGGATGCGGCAGTTTGGTAAGGTGGAGATACCCCAGTCGGCGTTTTTGAGTGTCCTGAAGACCGACGTCTAGGGCGAAAGATTGCCTGCCTTGTCTTCTAATGGCTTGGCGGCCTCGTCCCCACTGGCTACCAAGTCTTTGATGATTCACCGCTTCTTCGTTTGTGGGATGCTTGCGGCGTGCACGCCGGCCCTGCCCAGTTTGCCGCAGAACAGCGACAGCCCGCAGCCGAACCGCATCGAGTTATTGCAAGTCTTCGTCTACGGTGAGGGCGACGAGAGAACGGCCCTCGGGCTTGACCAACCGGTGACCGTCGGTGGGCGTTTAGCGCTTCGGGTCAAGCTGCTCGACCAAACCAGTTAGCCCCTGGGTAACCAGCTCATCGATGCGATGGTGGTGGAGTCTGAAAGCTGGGAGTCCCTCGCAAGCTTCCCTTTTGGTTCGAGTTGTCGAACCGACCGCAGCGATGGGGAGTGCGAGATCCGCTTGCTCTCGACGGGCACGCAGGGGGTTCTAAAGCTACGGCTGCGGGCTGTCAGCCGGCCGGATGTCGATGAGGTTCATAGCATTGATTTGCAGGCGGATCGTGCTGCGCTCAACATCGATTTTGTCATCGATGAAGTCGGTAGCAAGGCCTGGAAGGCTGGGTTCCCCGATCCCTTGAGGTCGTGGACCTTGCCAGGGCTGAACCGGGACGATCCACGTCCCATGCGCTTGCGCTTTCTCATTCGAGATGACCGGGGTAATGAGATCGACGATGTGCCGGTGGCTTGGGAGATTCTACCTGTCGAGGCGGACGCGCCGCCTCCTGCCCCTCCGGCCCCACCCTCGGATGGCGGCGTGCCGATGGACGCGGGTTTCGTTGGAGACCTGGGCATTGCAGCCGACGCAGCGATGGATGGGGCTGCCCCCATGGATGCCGATGGTGGCGCCGATATCGGTTCGGTAGGTCTGGATGTGGATGGGGAGCCTCGGCCCGGCGATGCTGCTGTCGACAGCGGTCAGGGGCCTGCCGACGCCGCGGTGACTCCGGATATCGGTACGGTCTCGGACATCGGCTCCGGCGCTGATGCCGGTGCCGCCGCCATTTCTGAAGGAGAAACACTCCAACTCCGGGCGCTCACCGGAGATGACTGTGGCGCTGTGGATCTCCCATCGGCCGGGCAACTCGACGGGGAGGCTGAAGGCTTGTGTTTGTTGCCGGGATCGAAGGCAGAGGCCTGGCGTCTCGCACTGCGTTGGACTGGTTTGGTCCAGCCAGAGATGTTGGCCGGCGATGGCGAGTTCCGGCTTGATGGAGACACACGGGACAGCCAACCAGTGGCAATTCTTCCCGTGGATGGTGCCGGCGACGCGCTTGATGCCGGTGCCGATGTGTTGCTCTGCCAGCCGGGAGGCCCCACAGATTTGGCTCGCTTTCGTGTGGTGGGTGCCGGTGGGGGCGGAATCGCTGGGGTCCAAGTCGAGTTTTCATCGACTCAACTAGAGGGAGTTGCGCCGACGGAGATGCGTAGTAGCGTCGATGGCATCGTCTATGCCCAGGCGATTTGTCCGAATCGCAACGTGGTCGATTCCTATTTGATTGCTTCGATTCCCGAGTTGCGCCTGTCGGCCCAACGCGAAGTGTTGGTGACTCCCAGTGATGTGGACCAGTTGGTGGTCTATGGGGATGGGGAGGCACGGGTGACGGAAGTGGTCACTCCGGGGCAGAGGCCCTTTGGTTTGGTGGTGGCTGGCATCGATGCCAACGGTGCTCGGATGCCGGAAATGGATGTTCGTTTTCGGGTGATGAGTATGGGGCACCAGGAGTGGTTGGCCTTCGAGGACGGTCATGGCTTCCTCCATGGTCAGGTACTCAATACCGGTCGTTCCGGTCAGGTTCACCTGCGCTTACGGGCCGTAGGGATGGCCACCTTAGGGAGGCCCATTCAGCTCTTGGTTAAAGCAGTGGATCGTCCGGTCCAAAAATTGCTCCTCGTGCACATCATTCCCGGGGAGCCTCGCCGGATGGAGGTGGTCTCTGGCTCGCCCATTCGGGCCGTTGTTGGTGGCAGCGGTGGCCCTCTGGAAGTCGCTGTTTTGGATGAGGCAGGTAATGGCGTGCCCGGCATTCCCGTTCATTGGACAAGCGTGGGGGATGATCCGGAGGCAGCCCTGCCCGAAGGAATCTATCTGGCCCGCACCCATGGTCGGACCGACGCCTTGGGTGTCTTTCGCAGTTGGGTCACCGGTTTGACTCGGGCAGGGACCCTTGAGTTGAAGGCTTGGGGAGCCAGTGAGCAACCGCCTTTCGAGGGGACCACGCAGGTGCGCTTCGAGGTGGGGGCAGGCGTTCCAGAAGCCATTGAAGTTTATCATCGAGATCGGCGACTCTTCGATGACCGGGATGGAACGATTCCCTTTGAGTTGGCCGTAGGCACCGCGCCGGTCGATCCGTTGGTAGTTCGCATTGAAAATGCACAGGGCGGCGGCATGCCCGGTTTGGGACTCAGCGCCCAGTTGATCGACGGGGAGCCCGCTGATTGTGGACAGTTCGGGGAGGGGGCCCTGCAAACCGACGCAGAGGGTGAGGTCCGGTTTGGTGCCGAAGACGGCGAACCCCTTCAAGCCGGGCCCCGAGTGGCCTTGTGCTCGTGGCGATTGAGCCATGGTGCCACCGGACTCACACGCACTGTGAAGGTCGGACAAGTGGCTGGTTCACCAGTGGGTGGGACCTGGTCCGGTCATGAGGGGGCCAGTTTGACCTCCTATGTCATGAGCCCGCAAACCTTTGGTGATGAAAATAGTGTAGAGATTACGCTGAACGTTACGGACCGAGAAGGGCAGCCTCGGGTCGGTACAAGGGTCTACTTGAACGGTATTAATTGTTGGATCGAGACCCGGGTCCAGACCACCGACGGCGAGGGCAGAGCACGCTGGCGCGTTGCCGGTGGGCGGAGTGTGGGGTCTTGTGAAGTGACCCCTGATTGGATGGGGGAAACCCCCTGGGAGAATCCACCGCGGTTGGAACTGGCCGTGGGGCATGCCGATGCGGCGAACATCCTCAATCTTGAACCGAGGCGGATCGAACAACAGTCATCGAGACATACCCTTCGCCTCTACACCGAGAATGTTCGGCGCCCCAATGAGTGGGCCAACGGGGAGGCGGTGGATGAAGGGCCTTGTTACGACGAGGGATTGGCGGAAGAGGACGGAGGAAACCCTTACGCCCATTGCACTCGTGCGCAGTTGTTGAGGGCCGAACGAGCAGGGCCTCATGGTTGGTCCTATACCCTCGTTCGTGATCTCCCATTGAGGGAGCGTTTTTCAGGACAAACACCAGTTCACGAGGTCCATGTTGATGCAGATCATACGCTTGATGGTGGACACTTCGCACTGCGTTTGATGCAGGAGGACGGGACCTTAGGGAACATCTTCCACTTTTGGGTGGAGCCCACTCATTACTGGCGTGGTGATCGGGTTGTGATTCCAAACCCTCCTGATCGACCGGATGGGAATTTGAAGATCAAGGGTGGGCATCGGGTCCAGTGGGACGATGACGAGGACCTGGAGATTGTCGTTTGCGGTGTTGATGATCGAGGAGGATTTATCACCCTTGTGGATCCCACGGAAGCGGGTCGACTGCCTTATCGACCGGATCTGCAGACCCTGCGAACCTGGCACTGTCAGATGCGGGACGATGGTTCCGATAATTGCGCGACCAATGAATGGCCCTATTCGGGCTACACCCGTCCGGGCACAGCGTGCATTGTGCGCGACTTCGATGATGACGGCACGCCCGATGTTTTGGTGCCGACGAACACCAGTGCAGCCAACCCCGTCCCTCGCCTGTTGGCCTTTAAAGGGACCCGAGAAGCACCTTATTTTGAGGCGCCTGTGGCCCTTTACTTGAACGAGGAGTCACGGCGGCGAGCACCCCACGGGATCACGCTCAGCGAAAATCCGCGGCGAATTAGTCTCTGTTACGCCTACAACGGCTACGGTTGTGAAAACCCATCACGTGGGGTCTCGTACCAGAGCACCATCGAATTTCAGGGCAACCCGTTCGCCGGAGATCCACAGGCGACGATCGGCCGGCGCCTTGAAGGCCTGGCAGCAGGATGGGGTGCGCTGAACGATCATGGCTACACCCCGTTGGCTGACCCCCTTGGCAGCCTGACGAAGGAGACACAGTTCCATAAAGGGGTCTACAGACTTGACGGGGAGCCCAATGGAGCCGTGAGTCGTCACCCGGCTCTGGACATTATGTTTCATCCCGATGGCAGCCAGGCTTTTTATGTCGCTGATTACTCGTGGGGCGGTCGATCCCCCGCAATTATGACCTTCGGTACAGAAAGCCATCGGAGAGAGGCTTATCTTCATACCTATTCTCCCCTCTCCGAGCGCGAGCCCGAAGTCTACAACTGGGAACGCCCATCGCTGCGCAGCAACGCGGCCGTTTTGAGGAGTGACGGGCGACAGATGCTGCTCTTGGGTGACGACCATCTCCTCGTTGCGGATCTGACCCAATCGGATGTGGTGGATCGCGGGGCTGTGGTCAGAGACTTTGAATTCCATAGTCGAACTCATTTTGCTTGGTCTGCTGATGGTTCCATTCTGGTGGGCATTAGAAACCGGTATCGGGCTGATAATCTGAGGGCTGTCGACCTGCGGCCGGATGTGCCGGTGACGGCTTGGGAGGTCTCAAGCCGGAATACCTTGGGTGTGAGTGCGGTCAAATCTCTGACCGGTGAGCCCGAGCTTGATCTGGTCGTCGCGCTGGCTGAAGGATTGCGGGTGGACAATGTCGATTCGGACGACAGAGTCATCTTGCTGCGATTGAGTACGGGGGAAGTCTTGTGGAGCCAACCTCGGCCCCACGACGACGGGCGGGGACTTGTGGATCTGAGTCCCGACGGCCGTTGGGTCGCAGTGTCTTCACACACATCGAAGGTTCGAATCTATGAGGGCCAGGATGGTGCTTTGATGCATGATCTCCGGCCCTGTAAGCGCAACCCCAATGCAGAGATCACCAGCCTTCGTTTTGTGCCAGCGACAGCGGCTGCCGAGGCGAGTTTGCTGGTTGCGTGCTCGCGAGAGCCGTTGCAGCAAATCACCCTCTCCGGAGACTATCTTCGGGCATGGTCCATCGAGGAGGTGGATCGCTTACGGGTGAGCCCCAATGGTCGGCAGATGCTGGTTCAGCATCGACGGCCAACCTATGCGCTCTCTTTGGTGAATCTAGATGACAGCAGTCTTGGGGCATGTCTTGACGACTATTGGTGTGGCTCCGGAAAAGGTGGGCATTTGGCCACACCCTTTGGTGACCATGTCATGGCCCAGCCTGATCATTTGGATTCGGCGGCGACTTTCTGGAGGAATCACCAAGAGCTTTTTGTCACCCGATTAAGTCAACGTCGACCAGGTTGTGGTGATGGTGTTGTCGAGGCCCCAGAGCGTTTTGATCCAGGCCCCTTATTGGATGTGAATGGTTGGAGTGGAGAGTGCGGAGCAGTCTGTGGTGATGGTGTTCTCGATCCTGGTGAAGACTGTGACGACGGCAATGATGTTGATGAGGACCGCTGCCCCAATACCTGTCGAAATCGGTATGCCGAACTGCAACTCGGTAAGAACCATGGTTGCGTGATCGATCAAGGGGGTGTGTTGTCGTGCTGGGGTTACAACGACCAATGTCAGTTAGGTCATGGTAATTATCCCGGCCGGTGTGACGGGACCTTTAGAAAGTCTCTGCGGACTCGCCTGGATCATCTCGGACCGGTTCGGCAGGTGGCCGTGGGTTCCGAACATACCTGCGCTCTGACTGAAGCGGGGGTTGTTTGGTGCTGGGGGGACAATCACTACCGTCAGTTGGGGCCGAATCGTACGGTTCATGCTCGTTTCCCCGCACAGGTTCTGGATTTGCCGGATGGGATCGTGGAGTTGCAATCAGGCCGGTGGAGTAATTGTGTGCGAACCGAGTCTGGAGAGGTTTGGTGCTGGGGCTATAAGGCGGCCGGACTTCATAGCTCAGATTCTGCGCCAGCCATGCGGCTCAGAGGCGTTGGGTCCGGTGAAGGTGAGTTGCGAGCGGTCTCATTCAAAATCTGGCATGGCAGAGGTTGTGTGCGCCTCGAAGATGAAAGCACACGCTGCTTTGGCTACTTAAAAGGAATGCCCAGTTCCGGTGCGTTGGATGGGGAAGTTGAAGAGACGCCTTTTCCCTCCCGAACGCTTTGGGGCGCAGCGGCGGACCCCATTCACCTGTCGCTTTTGGATGATCTGGCCGACTTTGGCATCGGCGAGGACTTTCTTTGCGGTCGTACTGAGGCAGGCACGGTGTTTTGTTCGGGCAGAAACCAATACGGACAGTCCGGACGCCCGGTAGAGGAAGGAAGCACTGTTCCTTGGGGTCTGGTGGAGGGGCTGTCCGGGGTGACGGATCTCTCGGTGGGAAGAGGTCATGCCTGCGCAGTGGATGGTTCCCATGACATCCTTTGTTGGGGCTACGAGGAATCGGGCCGCCTCGGACGAGGGGAAGAATTACCGGGTAACAGCCAGCCTGTGCCAGCCCCCGTGCAGCCCCAGGGCGTGGCCTACGATCGGGTCTGGTCTGCCGAGTACGCCAATTGCGGCCGTCTCCTTGATCGGGGTGAATTCCGGTGCTGGGGTTACAGTCGCCATGGTGTTTTGAATGGGACGTGGAATCCTAACACGACATATTTTGCTTACCTTTGGTCCGTTGAAGACTGGTAGATAGTTCCCAGCCTGCCTTGATCATTGAAGCGTGAAGAGGGGCAGGTTCCGTGGATCGGCCGGGTCTTCATGGTCAGTGGGCCTTCAACAGTGCTGGTGCCTCTAGGTTCTAGGCGCTAGGGGGGCGGGCAAGCGAGGAATCTTATGAACGCGTATCGCAACGCTCCCGTCGCCACAGACAAGATGCCCGGTGGCATTCCCTACATCGTCAGCAACGAGGCAGCGGAACGCTTTAGTTTTTATGGCATGAAGGGCATCTTGGTCGTCTTCATGACCAAGTACCTGGTGGACAGTTCAGGGGTCAACGACACCATGAGCCGGGAAGAGGCCATGGTCTGGTACCATAGCTTCACTTCTGCTGTTTACTTCTTCCCGATTCTTGGCGCGCTGATTTCGGATTGGTTTCTGGGCAAGTACCGAACGATCCTTTGGCTGAGCATTGTCTATTGTGCCGGGCACGCCGCCCTGGCTGTGGACGAAACTCGAATGGGTTTGTGGTGGGGCCTCACGCTCATCGCCATCGGCAGTGGCGGGATTAAGCCCTGTGTCAGCGCCCACGTGGGCGACCAGTTTGGTCAGAGCAATTCCCATCTGCTTGAGAAGGTTTTTGGCTGGTTCTACTTCTCCATCAATCTCGGTGCCTTTGCCTCGACCCTGCTCACCCCTTGGCTCTTAAAGAACTACGGGCCCCACCTCGCCTTTGGGATCCCTGGCCTCTTGATGGGCGTCGCCACCGTCGTGTTTTGGATGGGTCGCCATAAGTTCATCCACATTCCGCCGGGCGGCATGGCCTTCGTGCGGGAGGCCTTTTCGAGGGAAGGGATCTTCTCGTTAGGGAAGCTCTTCGTCATCTATGCCTTCGTGGCTATGTTCTGGGCTTTGTTTGATCAGACGGGCTCCGCCTGGGTGCTGCAGGCGGAACAGATGGACCGGCGCTTCTTGGGCTTTGAATGGCTGAGTTCCCAAATCCAAGCCGTGAACCCCATCATGATCATGGTGTTCATCCCGATCTTTGGATTCTGGATTTATCCGGCCATCGACCGGGTCTTCAAGCTGACCCCAATCCGTAAAATCGGGATCGGTCTCTTTCTCACCGTTCCCGCCTTTTTGATCCCTGCATGGATCGAGACCCAGATCGCCGCCGGCGAGGTGGTGAACATCGGCTGGCAACTCTTCGCCTACGTGATCATCACGGCGGCCGAGGTGTTTGTGAGCATCACGTGCTTGGAGTTCAGCTACACTCAGGCGCCGAAGAAGATGAAGTCGGTGATCATGGCTTGCTTCCTGATGAGTGTCAGCCTGGGCAATGTCTTTGTGGGCGCAGTGAATCACTTCATCCAGAATCCTCAGCCCGGATTTACGCCGACGAAAACTGGCCGCTATGTGGTGGAGTTGAAGGTGGAGGATGGCAAGGCTCCGGTGTATACTCAGCAGATCATCCAGGTGGTGAAGCCGCTGAGCGAATCCCAGAAGAAGGCAAAAGCAGAGCGGGAAGCCAAAGCCCGCAAGAAAGAAGCGAAAGAGGCGAAGGCCAAGCCACCCACCGTCGACCTCGGGCATGCTCGGGCCGTTGAGCCGGGGGGGCAAGTGAATGTCTTTGCCCAAGTGGATGAAGGCGACGCCAAAGGCGGCCGCAGCTACGCTTGGAAGCTCAGCTTGAAGCCGGCCGGCAGTCAAGCCAGCTTGAGCCATTCCGATCGGCGCTATGCGGAGTTGGTCACCGACAAGCCGGGGGCCTACCGCTTGGCGATGACCTTCACCGTGGGCGAGGGGGCGGAGGCCAAAGAAGCCAGCGCAACCCTCGATGTGGTGGCGACCGCCGAAGATCTCAAGCCCATCGCAGTGGCTGGAACGGGCGTGGCGACGCTCGACGAGTTCTTCGAGTTGGATGCCAGTGGCTCCTATGATCTGGCCGGCGACAAGCTCAGCTACCAATGGAAGCTGATCGAGCAACCTGAAGGTAGCGACGTGAAACTGGTCGCCGACGACCAGCCCACGCAAACCGCGAAGATCTCCGGCACCGAGTATTACCTGTTCTTCGCCCTCATGATGTTCCTCACAGCCTTGCTCTTTGTCCCCTATGCGTACTTCTATAAGGAGCGTACCTATATTCAGGACGAGGGAGAGGCTGAGGCTGCATGAGAGGCCTGCTCTGCTTAGGACTTGTGGCCTGTGCGCCGGAGGCTCCGGTTCCCGTGGCTGTGGATGGCAACGAGCCAGAGGTTGTGGGCAATGCCCTCAAGACCGAGCTCCACAACCCCCGCGACGGCAAGGTCTTTGCCCGGCTGCGGGCCGTGAGCTTCTCCGGGGACCGGGATGGCGAGCGTCAGTCCCTGACGGGGGTGACCGTGGAGTTGATGCGCCGGCGCGTTGTCCTCCGCAGTGAGCGGGCCGAGCTGTCGGGCCGGAACCTACAGATGTGGGGTAAGGTGAAGGGTGTCATGCCCGATGGCCGACGGTTCACAACACCCCGGCTCGATTATTACTCTGGGCCGGGGATGGTCAGCCTGTCCGGGCCAGCTGTCTTTGCCGGTGATGGTCATCAGTTGGTGGCCGAGGGCGGCGCGGTGGCCGATGAGGCTTTTGAGAACCTGGAATTGCAGGGCCCCGTGCGAGGTCGGGTTCGGACTCGATAAGCGGCAGCAGAAAATTTAACACCGTATTGGTCAAATGTCCGATAAGGTAGCTGCCGGAGGTGTCCATGCCTATACGTCCAACGGGATCATCCACTCCCCGTCAGCCGATCACCGAGTCGGGTCAACCGAACCGGGATCGGTCGAGTTCGGGGACCGAAAGCGGGGCACGCAGCCCGGCTACCTTCGGAGACGAGTTCGTCGGTGGTATCAAAACCACCCACCCCCAGGCCCGCAAGGCCCTGGATGCCTACCAGAACAAGGTGCGAAAGATTCTCAATCACGACGCTGAGAGCCTCGCCCGGGGCAACAGCCCCGTTCGATCTGGCGACGCCATGAGCGCCGATCAGGCCCAAGCGATGCAGGATGCCACCAAGGAACTGTTCCAGAATCTCCCCTTGAACGCGCTGAGCCCGAAAATGGCCGAACAAGCCAAGGGCTTCCTGCGCCGCCGGGGCGTCGAGAACGTCGACGCACTGGGTGACAAGCCCATCAAGGAACTGGCCCCTTATGGCAGCGAACTCGCTTCAAGAATGGCGAAGCAGTTCAAGGAAGCCCATCCGGGTGCTTACTACGGCTTGGCTGCAGGTCTGGCTGCGGGGATTGGCTACAAGGCCTATCAAGATGGCTCCGATTTCCTCAAAGATTTGGGGATTAAACCCGAGTTCAAGAAGACCTTCTTCGATGACGCTCTCGTGGCGAAGGCCAAGGCGAGTTGGGGTGCCAAAGCGACCGATGTGCACATCAACAGTGACCTCGAATATCGAACGGACCTCGGTGACAACACGAAGGCGAAAGTGGGTGTCAACGCGACCTTTAAGGGGGGGACACTCGGTGAGTTAGAGATGACTCGGCTACGGGCACGGACCAGCGTGGATCGGCAGCTGGGCGACGACCTGAAGTTGAATCTTAATGCCGCGACGACGGCGAAGAAGTACACTCACGGCTTGGAGGTCTTCGAACACGAAGTCGGCGCCAAGCTCAGTACCGACGGCATGGATTTCGCTGCCAAGAGCAAGCTTGATGGAGAGGGGGCTCATAAGTCGACGGCCCTCGACCTGACCTTCCGGCCTGAGCACAGTCGCATCGGCCTTGGGACCGATCTGGCTGCCGATGGCTCGATCGACCGTTACCGTCTATCTGGTCGCTACAGCAACGAGGGCCTCACCCTCGATGGTAAGAGCAAGTGGGACCGAAACTTCGACCTGGAGTCGGCCCGTTTATCAGCCCGGTACAAGGTCAGCGGCGAGAGCAGTCTGTCGGCCCGGTCGCTCAATCTGGGTGGTAGCGTTGAAGTGGGGCCCGGCGGTGACCTCACAAAAGGCAGCGCCGATCTTCTGCTGAGCCGAGGCGAGTGGACCTATCGGGGCAGTTTGAATCGAAACCTGAATACGGGAACGACGGGAGCCGAGCTGTCCGCCGGCTACAAGAAAGGGAACTTGGAGTTCTACGGTCTCGGCGGTCACAGTGCCGAACGAGGTAACTACGTGGGTGCAGGCCTCACCTTCCGGTTCTAGTCACCGTCCCAGGCGATCGGTCCCGACGAAGCAAATGGGTATTGGCGGAAGCTAAAGCGCTCCTCGACGACGACTTTGACCCCCTCGCCCAGTGTAAGGCGATCGATGAGCGTTGGAGCCTGGTCGAGATCGGCCAGGTTGAGATGGAGCTTGCGGAGCTTTGGCAGGTGGTTGAGTGCGCTGATGTCCTCCAGGGCATCGCAGCCGACGAAGATCAGCAGCAGCTTTTCTAGGTTTTTGGCCTGCTCCAGTCCGCTTAAGGTCACAAGAGAACTGCAGTTTGCCAGGTTGACGTGAACGTTCGTGAGTTCCCCACCCAGTCCGGTGACATCGCGAAGTTGCGTGCAATCCCTCAGGTTCACCCGGAGCGGTTGACGGGCGTCGGAGGCTTGGATCCGCTCGATTCCGGCCAGGCGCTCCAGGGACCGGCAATCGTTCAGATCGAACCGGTCCAGTCGAAGGCCGTGGGGTAGGCCCTTGAGGTCAGTGAACGTGTTCCAGGGGAAGGCGAGCCGCCGCAGTTCATCGAGGGAAGCGAGGGCTCTGAGGTCATCGAGTGGTTGATCGGGCGTGAGGCGACAACTCAGCAGTGCCTGGCAAGATTCCAGGCCGGCGAGACTGCGAAGGGCCGCAGTTCCACTCAAGTCGAGATGCCGCAGATTCTTGGCAAACTCGAAAGCAGACACGTTCTCCAAGGCGGCACAGGATTTCAGTTCCAGAGCTCGAAGGTTCGGGAGGAATTGGAGGAAATCGAGGGACTCGAGCCAAGGGCACTCCATTCGAAACGTCTCTAATCCCGCAAAGGTCTCGGCATCCCGGGCGAGAACGAGCTCGAGAATCTCTTCGTTAATCTCATTGCGCACGAGGGGGGTATGGGGGGCTTTAAAGCGTGGGAAATACCCCCAATCTTCGAGGCGATCCACCTCAGCCCAGATCACCCGGCGACTCGTGTCGGGATGGGTCCGGGCCAAGGCCAATCCATCCCTTCGTTGGGCCCGCCGTCCCGAGAGGAGCCGCCTTAGCATTCTCGCTTCGAGGCTGTCCGTCGCAAAACCGAGCTCAGGAGGGGCGGGGGGCTCCGCTGCGGCATCGAAGCCATCATACCGTCGGCTGATGTAGAGCCGACGGCCGGTCTCAAGGCAGATGTAGTCATCGGGTGCCCACGAGGGCGGCAGAAGCTCTTGTCCGTCAAGAGCGGCACGCAACTCACGAAGGTTCCAGTTAGGTTTTTTCGTCCAGGGAAGGTGGCAGTTTGTGAAGCTGGTGTCTTGGAGTCGGTCGCAGTGGTCGAGGGCCGACCAGTTGAGAAGGGGGAGAGCGTGGCAAACCTCCAAGCTCGACAGCTTGTCGAAATTCGCCAGCGGATTGCAGTCGACCGGGAACTCTCGTTCCCATTTGTAGCCATCATACCTGGCGTCGATAGTGAGACGCTTCATCCCAGAGCGTAGCCTGACGGCCCGTTCGCTGGAGGCCGGTGCGAAGCCCACAATGCCCCGGATTTCGTGCTGAATCAGGATCTCGAAGCCCTCTGCGACCGGCAGCAGACAGCGCTCGGGGTCGATGACAAAGCCGTCGGCCTGCGGTGAGACTTCGATGCCCTCAAGCAGGTCGTCGAAGAGGCTTGGATCCCCCAGTTGCTGGAGCTGGTAGAGCCCGGCATTGACCAAGTGCCAGCCCAGGTCATAGCTGGGAGGGGTGTAGCTGCCTGCGCGGGGCCAATCGAGTAGAAGTTGTCTCGCAAGGGTCGGATTTGTTCGTAGCTTCGGGAGTATGCGGAGGCACTTTTGATGGTCGGGTTCGTCCCTTTGTAGTTCCTCAGCGAGCTGAAAGTTGAGCTTCAGCGATTCCATGTCGTTGCGCGTGCTCTGGGCCAGCAGCTCGTCCGCGCATCGATCGATCCAGGCCTGGCCCAGAAGACTCTCTGCCAGCGCATTCCCTTGGGCGATCAGCGCCGGCTCATCCCATCGGCAGAGTTGCTCTAAGCGTTTGATCTGCTCTTGAGCGAGCGTGGGTCTGCTCATGGCGCGCTCAGGCGCACTGGATCTTCAATATCGTTGGGCCTGCAGTCGGCCGGCCCGTTGACGGGATTGCATCGGCTCGGACTGCCCTCAGGCATCCGAAAGACATAGTCGGTTCGTGGATGGTCACCGGGAAAGTCTGTGCTGAGCAAGTGAGCACCGCTGTCGAGCGCGTGACTCCGGCGTGGCTCGATCCGCCCAGCGAGGACATCCATCGGGTCCGCGTCGGCACGACTGCGAATGATAAATCCTTGAGCCACCGCCGCTTGGATTTCGGCAAGATTCGCTTCGGTGGGCGTGTTGTAGTTGGTGATGGAACCCACCGGTGTATTGAGGTCGCTTTCGGCAAACACGAGGCGGCCGGAGAGATCCTGCCCATCCCGATCGAGGACTCGACGGATCACCCCGCTGGTATTGACCCAAAAGAGGACTCGGCCCCGAACCTGACCGAGCAGAGGCCAACCGGTTCCAGTCACCGCATCGCGCAGGCTTGCTGCATCGCCTTGGACCTCATCAGGGGTAATGATGTGGTCCCGGGGGATGACCGCAGAGATCCTTTGCTCAAGGTGATCAATCCATAACGCAGCAGCCGTTTCATCGAGATCGCTTTCCTTGGGTTCAATCATAATGAAGAGGGGGTGATGTCCGGGATGTTCCTCCGACCAGCCTTGGATCTGGCTGAGGCACAGACGGAAGGTCTCGCAGACGGTCCAGCGGTCGACGACCGGGACGTGATAGACCTCGAAGGTGCCTGCTTCTCGGTCCCAATACAGATCCAACTCAAACTTCCGGACCCCCTGATCGTTTAATTGCTGATCCAAGGGGAGGTGATCGTAATCCCAAAAGGTATCTGCACCTCCCGGCGGGAGTTGATGATAGCTGTTGTGGGTGCCCATGGCCTGCAGGTGGTTCATCCGCAGCAGCTGGTCTTTGGGGTGGCTCGGGTCGTAGGCTTCGATATCCTCCGCGCTGCACGCGGCGCAGAGCGGGACAAGCAGCAGCCAACGCACCGCCACTCACCGGATCCAGCGCCTCAATCAGGTCCCCAAGCGAAAGTCGTGGATCTTCTCAAAACTGTCTCGGAGTTCCGCCGGGTGCCTGGGGTCCCAGTTGGTCTCCAACAACAAGTGAACGGCATCAGGCCAGATCTCGCGGAAGGCCAAGGAATTCTTGGCTTCATTCTCGAAGGTCGCCACGACGTTGGGGGTGTGCGTGTTGATGCTTCGAATCGCCTCGGCCTTGAACTCGGGATCGGGCATGTCAAAGCGGGGCTTTAGAACCAACTCCGTGCCCGCCACACCGATGGGGAAGCCCCAGTTTCTCAGGCTGCGACTGGTGCCGATAATCATGCCGGGGACGTCACGGCCCGTGAGATAGATGACGCGAGCACGTCGGCGGTGGCAGGCCTGGACGAACTCCACGGCCCCGGTGATGGGTTCGTCGAAATCGATGTAGTCCTCACTGAAGAACCGCTTCGCCCAGAAGTCCTTCGCTTCAGCTGCGATGGCTGCGCCCTCACCGGGAACGGCGAGATCACAGATGGCTCGAAGGTCGTAGGGCAGGCGGTGGCGTTGCAACTTCTGCATGGGTTCGATCAGGTCCCGCCGCTCGTGGCGCGCAAACTCCGAAAGAATGCGCCACGTTCGAGGCCCATTGTCGAAGAGGGTAGAGTCCAGATCGAAGACCACGCCGGCGCCCGGGGTTTCTTCTAAGCGATTCAGAATATCTTTAAGCATGCAATGCCTCCTGGCGGCTCTTGAATGGCGGAAAAGGAATGAACAAAGCAAGCCCCTGTGCCATGGAAGGCTCGGAGAAACAGCATGTCCGACCGACTTCTCGATCGCGCCCTGTCTCGACTCGATGGCGAGGGTCTCGATTTTGGTGATGTACGCTCCGTGGACCGGCGTACGGAATGGATTACGGCCCGGGGCGAGCGAATCGACAACCATCAGCAGACGGATGAGCAGGGCTACTGTGTGCGCGCCGTGGTCGACGGAGTCTGGGGCTCTGCAGCCGGCGTTGTCTCCGGCGAGCGAGCGATGGATGCGTTGGTTGAGCGGGCAGTGGACAACGCTCGGCAGCGAGTCGCCCGAGGCGCAAAGCCTCGTTCCCTGTACCCCCGCACCACCGAGGGCGGGCAATGGCAGACACCGGTCGCCAAAGATCCCTTCGCTATCGACCTCGATGAAAAGTACGGTCTGTTGTTGAGCGCCAACGAGCGTATGGCTCAGGCCGAGTCACGAGTCATCGCGACGGAGAGCCAGCTTGTCACTCAGCGCAACGCGACCCGAGTGCGAGCCACCGACGGGCTCTCCTTTGACCAAGTGCAAACCTGCTGCGGCGGCGGAATCCAGGCCATCGCCCGTGGGGACGATGGACGCACTCAGTCTCGTTCCTATCCCAAGAGTCACGAGGGGGAGATCCTCCAGGGCGGATGGGAAGTGGTGGAAGGGCTCGACCTGCTCGGTCACTGTGACCGTGTGGGCGTGGAGGCTGGCTTACTGACGGCCGCACCACCGATGCCTGAGCAGACCGCCACCATCATCCTTCACGGCAGCCAACTGTCGCTTCAGGTCCATGAGAGTGTAGGGCACCCGCTGGAGTTGGATCGGGTCTTGGGCGACGAGATCAGTCTGGCTGGGGGGTCCTGGGCCCAGCGGGATAAACTGGGCACACGTTACGGTTCGGAGATTGTGAACCTTGTGAGCGACCCAACCCGCTCGGGAGCCCTCGGATCCTTTGGTTGGGACGATGATGGGACACCATCCCATCGCAGTGACTTGGTGCGTGACGGCGTTCTTGTTGGCTATCTGAGCGGCTGGCAGAGTGCGGGGCGCGCCGGGTACGAACCTGCGGGCACTGCTCGCAGTGATGGCTGGGCCGGATACCCCATCGACCGGATGGCTAACGTGGACTTGGAGCCTGGGACTGCCGGTAGCCTCGCCGATCTCATTGCGGACACGGAGTCCGGATTTCTACTCTCCAACAACCGCTCGTGGTCGATCGACCAGTTGCGGCTCAACTTCCAATTTGGCTGTGAGGTCGCTTGGGAGATCAAGGATGGCAGGTTGGGGACCATGTACAGGGATCCACTCTATGTCGGGCGGACCCCAGAATTCTGGGGTAGTTGCGATGCGATTTGTGGTCCCGAGGCCTGGCGCAGCTGGGGCTGGTATTTCTGCGGCAAGGGCGATCCGATGCAGTTAGCGCACGTGGGTCACGGTGTGGCTCCGGCTCGTTTCCGTAACGTCCAGGTAAGGAGCGCATCATGAGCGCAAAGGAACGCTTAGAAGCCCTCGTTACGGCGGACCGTGCCTTGGCTGAGCAGGCTTTCAGCACCACCGGTTCTGCGGCGCTGGAGGTGCAGGTTGGCAGTGATGAGACCCACCACCTTCGTTATGGCGGCAATGAGGTCGTCCTCGATCACACGGTTCGTTCCCGCTCGGTCACGGTCCGTGCCGTCGTCGACGGTTATCTTGGTGTCGCCACCACGGAGCGCTGCGACCCCGAGGGCTTAACATGGGTCCGGGACCAAGCGCTGCGGGCAGCGGAGGCCCAGGCCCGCCGTGGGGGCAGTCCAGCGTGCCCCTATCAGCTTCCAAGCCCACAGGCCGACATCAACGAGTCCTTCGGCGACCCAGCCCTCGTCGATTGGGGCCAAGGGGGAGGGAAAGTTCAAACCATCCACGATGTCCTTGCCCAGGCGGAAGCTGCGACTGTTGTGATGGCGGGCAGCGTCAGTACGAGCATGCAGAGCCAGACCTTGTTGGCGGCCAATGGTCGCTTCCTGAACCAGCGCCATGCTGTGGGCAATGGACAGTTTATCGCCCAGACCCAAACCGGTTCCGGGTTTCGCTGCGGGCAGTTTACCCAAGCAGGTCAGGTCGGATTGCAGAGTCTCTCTGAGGACGCCATGTTCAAGGCGAAAGCGGCGAGCCATAAGGTGGACCTCGACGTCGGAGCTTATGACGTGGTTCTCGAGCCCCCCGCTGTGGCGGAGCTGCTGGATTGGATGGGCTACGTCTCCTTCACCGCAAAGAGTGTTGAAGACGGCA
>PBND01000036.1 GCA_002722845.1 Myxococcales bacterium
CGCAGGCTTGTGAGGCAGGCCCGTTCTTCGGTGGCGAGGATGCCGACACCTGCGCCACTGGGCACCTTTGCCTGCCACTGCAGCAGGGCTCGGCTTGCATCCAACTCTGCGACCCCGCCGGCACGGCGGAGGAGAACGACTGCCAGCCTCTGCAGGACCGCCCGACGGTCTGCATGGCTATGAACCAGTTGCTCCGCTCCCAAGCCGCTTCGCCGTTGGGCCTGTGCTTTCCACAGCAGTAAGCCCTTGGGATCACCCCGGACTGTAAGGTTCGGACGAAGAAGAGCGGTTCGCCGCTCTTCTTCTTTTTTCCCAAGGACCCCTGCGAATCAGGCTATCATTCATCGCCCGGAGATCGACCTATGAAAACTGCGCTCGCCTTTTCCCTCGTTTTTCTCACTGCTTGTGGCGCACCGCCCGAGCCGGACCTCATCTTCGACAGTGAAGACGGTCGTAGTGCAGAAGAACGGGCGAACGATCGAGACCCGGTGAACTTGGTCAAAGGGGCGCCCTGTGACCTGAGCAATGATGAGTGTAGCGAGGGTCTGGCCTGTGCGACTTTCTGGAGTGCCGAAGACGGCTCAGGGTCGAGTCCTGCTTGTTTTGAGACCTGCGCAAACGATGGTGATTGCAATGGCGGGAAGTGCGAGAATGCTCCCTTCGGCAATGTGATGGTCTGCATTCGCCAAGATGCCCAACCCAACCAGCCCTGCGGCTCTTATGCCGGGGCTCAGTGTGCCCATGACATCCTAAATGGCTGCGTTACCTTTGCGCCCAGCGACCGTTTCCGTGACGGCATCGCCTTTTGCTTGCTGCCCTGTGATACCGACGCCGACTGCACCGAACAGGTGCCCGGTGGTGTCTGTCGGAACTTCCCCGTCGAATTCGGACGGGAGATGGTCTGGGACGGCAGCGAAAGCACCGGCAAGGGAGGCTACTGCACGACCGTCAATGATGCTCGGGGTGCGGCCTGCGGGATCCAAGAGGATGGCAGCCTCCTGAGTTGCGGCGGTCGCTATCACTGCGAACCCAGTTCCCGCTGCGGTTAAGGGGTGGCCCGAAGCTCCAAAGCCGGCCGCCTTCTCTCCCTGGTCGCCGTCCTGCGGCAAAGCGATCGGCCCCTGCACCGGCGGGAGATCTTTCGCTCCGTGCCCGCTTATCGGGATTACGAAGGCAAACGGGAGAGCCTTCTTCGCACCTTTGAACGGGACAAGGCCGAACTGAAAGAGATGGGATTAGGCCTGGAGACGGTCCAAGGCGAGGAGGGGGATGAACTCGACTATCGCCTACCGGCCGCGAAAGACCCCACCCTCCGCTGCGACCAGCGAGACCGACTGATCCTTGCTGCGGCCGCTCAGGCTCTTGGCTCCCTCCCCGGCATGCCCGCGCGAGAACTTGCATCCACCGCTTTGGCAAAACTCCTAGAAGCTCCGGTTGAGACAAGGGAACAGCAGGACGCGGATCCGAACATCAGTCGCCTGCTCGAGTGGCTGTCGAGCCCTTGCTCCCTGCGCTTTCAATACCGACGTGCAGGCCGGGATGAAGACCGGGCCGTCGTTCTCGACGACCCAGCCCTCACCTGTCGCCAGGGGCGTTGGTATCTTTTGGGCTACGACCAAAAACGCCAGGCCGACCGGACTTTCCGGCTCGACCGAATCACCGGTGCCATCGAGCGACAGGCTCCCGGGCCAGGCCAGCGGGAGCGGCGGCGTCTCGACCTTTGGCACTTGGCCGGTGAACCGCTGTTGGAGGCTACCCTGGTGCCGACGTCCAGTGCACCGATTACCCTGCCTGAGGCCTTTATGCCCCGCAATGCACCCGATGACTCGGTGCAGGTCCGCTGTAGCAATCGTCGAGCCCTTATCGTTTGGCTCTGCGGTCAAAAGAGTTGGCGTGTCCAAGCACCGGAGGCCCTCGCCGAAGAAGTCGAGCGGGGCTTGGGAGCCTTGTTGTGAAGCTAGCCCCCCTCGAAACAACCCGTCTCCTGCTCGCCATCGAGCGGGCCGCAGACCTTGGCGCGACGGGCATCAAGCTCTCTGAGCTGGCCGAGGAGTTCCAACTCAATCCATCCCAGCTCCGTCGGGCCCTCGAAACATTGGAAACCCTCGGTGGTGAAGATGCCAGCCCCGACGAACTTCTCGATATCGAGTGGGGTGAGGATGACCATGTACGGGTCCACTACCTCCCTGGCCTGGACGAACCCGTGCCACTGCGCTCCGAGGAGTGTGCGGTTTTGCTCATGGGCCTCGACCTCCTGGGCCTTGAGCCCGACCAAGCCCGAACCCTTCAGGCCCGGCTGCTGGCCCGGCTCGACGGTCGCGCGGCCGGCCGGGTGGTCGAGCTCCGCCAACGCCTCGATCTGGCCCCCGACCACCCCCTTCTGCCCAAAATGAATGAGGCCTTGGAGCAGGACCGTTGCCTCGAGATCCACTATGATCGGGGCGGCGGCGCCCAGTGGCGAGTCATCCGGCCCACGTCGATGCTGGTCTTTGAAGGAAGGGTCTACGTGGGCGCCGATTGCCAGCTGCGTCAGGCTCCCCGCGTCTTTCGACTCGACCGGATTCTCGAGCTCCGTGGCAGCGACGATTTCAGGCTCCAGGACTCAGCACCCATCCTCGAAGAGGATTTATGGGCTCGAGTGGTCCGGCTCCACAGTGCAGAGCACCGCCAAACCGTGGTGTTGCGGGCTCGTGACCCCTTTGGCGAATGGGCCCTGGAAGACCGCTATGGCCGGGCGGCCCGGGACCCCAAGGGCCATTTCACCAGTCTCGTTCATCCCGGCCAGGCCCTTGCAGCCTGGATTGTCGCCCAGGCGGGCAGCGTTGAGGTGGTGGAACCGGCGATTTTGCGCGAGGGGGTCGCTCGCCGAGCCCGTTCGCTCCTGGAGACCCATTGTGACTGAGCAAGACGAGCAGGTGCTCGAAACGGCTGCCGAGGTGGAGGAACAAGTAGGTCTCCAGGCTGATCCGGAGCCAGCTAGCGAAGAGACCGATGAATCCCCAGCAGAAGCGAAACCGGGAAAATATGATCGGGCCACGAATTGGCTGATGGCGATTGGGGTGGTCTGGCTCATCATGACGAAGCCAGCCTTGGCCGCTGCCATCGCTCTCTTTGGCGTCCTCGTGGCCATCCATGAAGCGGGTCACATGATGTTGGCCAAGTGGTCTGGCATGCGGGTCGAGCGTTTCAGCATCGGCATGGGCCCGGCCCTCTACAGCTTTAAGCGGGGGGAGACCGAGTACGTCCTCGCCCCCCTTCCCCTAGGCGGCTACGTCCATATCGCCGGGCTCGACCCGGAAGAAGAGGGTGCGGCCGATGACCCGCGGGCCTTCGACAATCGGCCTCTGCTCGGTCGGGTGCTCGCCATTCTCGGCGGCCCCCTGGCCAATTACGTCTCTGCCGGCCTCTTGGTCTTCCTTTTGGGGGTTAGCCACGGTGGTCGCTGGGCGGTGATGATCAGCGCCGTCTCCGACGACGGAGCCGCAGCACAAGCCGGGGTCCAGTCTGGTGACCTCCTGCTCGCCATCGATGGCGAGGCCGTCAATTATACAAGCGACCTGCCTCGCTTGGCGGCGCCGGCTAATGATTACACGTTGAGCCTCCGGCGAACCATCGTTCTCGACGAGGCGACCGACCTCGCAGCCTTGCCCGGCCGGCGCTCTGGTGACGTGCTTCAAGCCATCAACGGGGAGCTCACTTGGCCCCAAAAACTCCCGGCCGGCGAGCACCAGATCGAGTTCCAACGGGTGATGACGAAAGGCGATGGGCTCTTCGGCTTGCGTCCAGAGTCCGTACCGGTGCGCGGGGGTGAGCGAAGCCTAGGCGGTGCCCTCGCGGCCAGCGTCCAGATCCCCTACGAAACGACCAAAATGATGGCGATGAGCCTCTATGGTCTCATGGCTAAGCCAAACTCAGCCACCCTTGAAGGCCCGGTTGGGATTCTGCGCCAGGCCCAGGCCAGCGCAGACGCGGGGGTGCTCGCCTACCTCATGTTTGCGGTGACCCTGTCGGTGGTTCTGGGCTTCTTTAACCTCTTACCCATCCCGGCCTTGGATGGGGGACGCCTGGTCTTTCTCTTTCTCGAAGCGGTCCACAGCAAGTTGGTGCCCAGCCCAAAGACACAAGCCAAGATTCATGGCTATGGCTTTCTCGTACTCCTCACCCTGATTCTGGTGGTCACCGTCAATGATGTCGGCCGAATCTTCGGACTTTAGCGCAGACGCCCCACCCCGCGAACCTCGCCGCCCTTGATGGTAAAGACCTCCCATGTTCGGCCCGTCCCCGCGGATGGGACCCGAAAGACATGGAGCAAGCGACCATCGCCAAAGACCATCACCCGCCCCTGGCTCTTCGACAGTGCGGAGGAGTTGGACTGACTCCGGTTGCTGTAGTCATGGACGAAATAGGAATAGGTCCCCCGGTCATCGACCTGACGGATCGTGATGGTCTCAGGGCCCTCTCCATCCACATCGTCCCGATCCAGATTCACTCGATCCCGGTAGGACTTCTTGTGGCGGTAGCTGATATGATAGCTGCCGGATTTTTTCAGGTGGGCATCGAGGTCCGCCGGTCGACGCCCCCAATCCAGCACGATGCGGACGTGCTTCGGTGTGGGTAACTTCGGGCTAATCGAGAAGCGATTATTGAACAGCGTGCGGGCCTGAAAGCGGACCTTTAGATCGGTGGTGATATAGCCCCGAGCGGTGAAGCGGAGCGCCCTCGCATCGTCACCGGCAGCCAGTTTCTTCGGCCAGGGCAACATGGCCCGACCATCCCGGTCCGTCCGGGCTGACTGGCTGTCCAAGACCACCGTTGCGCCAGCGATCGGCTTGCCGGTGACCGCATCATAAAATCGCAGCGCGAGCCCACCACCATCACCACGAATCGCGTCGATTTCAGCAAAGTTATCCGCCCGCCGCATCGACCCCTCTTTCGAGAGGGCAGGACTGGCGATCACAGCAAATGCGGTCAAAAGATGAAGCATAGTCGAACTCCCCGAGTCTTCGCCTATACGATGGACGAACTGGGTTTGTTCAACAAGACACTAGGGTTGGGGCTGTGCTGCCTGCTGGGATGGGAACTCCTCACCGGTGAGTTGCTGGGAGCGAGCGACGAATTCCTTGTGCTCGTAGCAGCCTGTATCCCGAACGAGGACTCGCTGCCGGACATTCGGTCGGTGGCGCCAATCCATGGCCTTCGGATAGGTGCACAGATTTAAGAATCGAGCCGGGTCGATGTAGAACCGAGGTCCACTGGTACCATGCTGTTCTTCCACGCTGATGTGAAGATGGGGAATGCCATGAAAGCCGGTCTCCCCGGACAGCCCCAGTTGGTCACCGGGCAAAACCCATTGCCCTTCAGAGACGTCAGCCCGACTCAGATGGGTGTAGGTGATTTCGTAACGCCGACCGCTGGGGAGGTCCTCCCCCTTAAGCCGAGTCTGGGGCACCACTCGGACGGTGACATAGATGGAATGGGCCCGATCCTCGCCGGTGGCGACCACCTCACCAAAGGTGGCGGAGGGCACGGGCCGGCCGACCGGGACGAGCAGGTCGACCCCGTTGTGCATCTCCCAGAGAATACCGCTGTTGTAGCGCCACTCAAAAGGCGAAGAGAGCTTCGCTTCTTTGGCGGCGAAGGGTCGATAACAATCCTGCCCACGACGAAAGTCCGGGACCGGGCCTAAATGCCGATCATCCCTTTGTTCGTAGATATTTTGGTCTTGGCCACGCCGCCTGAGCCGCCGCTGCCGACTTTGGGCGCCTGAGGCTCGTTTGTGGGGGCGGCGGGCGGCCCGCTTCGGACGGGTGGACAGCGATGGCTCAACCGGCTCTTGGGCCCCCACCGAAGGGGTCATCAAGAAGAAGGTTGCCGCCCAGCCAAAGCCCAAAAACATGCGTTCTGCTCCCGTCCGCTCCCCCGAGAAAACTCAAAACATGGCTTGGCTATTCCAAAGCCTGTGCGCTGGCTCACGCGTCCGTCGGGCGCAGCGTCGCGCTGGGCCGGTAGGTCGGCACCAACTCGAGGGTTTTAGCCCGAACAAGGCCTAAGTCACGTTCCTGGCCGGCTTCGAGGAGGCCTTGAACCAGGGCAAAGACCGCGGCCGAATCCTGTTCGGTACGGGCCACCCGGTGAATCTTCTCGTGAGCCGTGGCGGTGAAGGCCTCGTCGCAAAGCAGTAACTCTTCTTTGAGTTTTTCCCCTGGCCGCAGGCCGGTGAACTGGATCTCGATATCGTCACCCTCCCGGAGCCGCGAGAGACGGATCATCTCCCGCGCCAGGTCGAGGATCTTCACGGGATTCCCCATCTCCAGAATAAAGGTCTCACTGCCCTGACTGAGCGTGCTCGCCTGAAGCACCAGTTGGGCTGCTTCTGGAATGGTCATGAAGAAGCGCTCTACCTCCGGATGGGTGACCGTCAGGGGGCCGCCAGCTTCGATTTGCCGACGAAAGATCGGCACCACAGAGCCACTGGAGCCGATCACATTGCCAAATCGCACCGTCGTAAACTGGGTCCCCTGGGCCCGGTCACCGACGGCCTGGCAGGCCCGTTCCGCGATGCGCTTGGTGGCGCCCATAAAGCTGCTGGGGTTCACGGCCTTGTCCGTCGAGACCAAAACAAAGCGTTCAACGCCATGGTCCTGGGCGGCCAAGGCCGCCGTCAGCGATCCTCCAACATTGTTGGAGAGGGCTTCGAAGGGGTTCGCTTCCACCAGCGGCACATGTTTGTAAGCGGCCGCATGAAAGACCACCTGGGGGCGGTGACTCGCCATGACCTCGTCCAGGCGGCGGCGGTCCCGCACATCGCCCAACACCGGCACCAGCCGGGTTCGAGTCGGGGCCCGCCGCAGGCCATCGTCCACCTGAAAAAGGGCGAACTCATTGCGCTCATAAAGAACCAACTCCGCGGGGCCATACCGGAGCAATTGGCGACAGATCTCGCTCCCGATGCTGCCACCAGCCCCCGTGACCATGACGGAGCGGCCCCCCAGAAACTGGGCCACAGAAGCCTCATCCAGGGCCACCGGGTCACGGCCCAGCAGATCCTCCAGTTGAACGGCCCGCAACTGGCTCAAAGCCACTTGATCATGAACGATCTCAAAGATCCGTGGCAGGGTTCGGATTTGCACCCCCGCCTTGCTGGCGTGGGCAAGCACGCGCCGGGCGAGACTGCGAGGGGCGCTGGGGGCAGCGAGGACCACCAATGCAACGCCATGGGCGTGAATCAACTGGGGCAGGTCATCGATCTGTCCGAGGACCTTGACCCCCAGGAGATCTCGCCCCCCTTTGACCTCGTCATCGTCCACAAGCCCCACGATACGATAGGTAGCTTCTGGGTCTCGGCGGGTCTCTCGAATGAACAACTCCCCAGCCCGTCCGGCACCGACTAGCAGCACTTTTTGGCTCTCTAGGTCGCCGGCCTTGGCCTGGAGTCTACGCTCGAAAAGCACCTGTCCCACCACGCGCATCCCCACCGCACAAAAGACCGCCAAGCTCCAGGTGATCGGCAACACCGTCCGAGGGTAGCCGAGGAATCCGGTCGTCAGCACCAAGATGACGGCTGCTGCGGCCATCCCGATCCCTAGACCGAGGGCCAGGCGGACCGCATCACGCAGATCAAAATAGCGCCACATCAGAGCGTAGGTCCGAGTGAGGGCCAGCCCCACAAGACCACCGAGAATGACCAAGGGCAGGGTCAGGGTCATCAACTCCAGATACCGGGGCTCGGGCTGCAGGTTGAAGCGTAGATAGAAGGCCAGCACATAGGACGCACTAAGCACCGCAGCGTCAGCCAGGGCCTGGCTCAATATCCGCCGCGATCTGCCCCGATGCTTCATGACTCGTCTCCGCTTCTCTCCAGCTCATCGCCGGCGAGGGCGAGCACGGTCTGAAGGATGAGAGACAGGTCGGTACCGACATCCCTCGCCTGCAGATAATCGAGGTTCATGGCCAACTTCTTGGGCATCACCTCTTCGATATAGGTCTTCTCCGGATCATCGCTGGAGCCCAGCAGCTCAGCTTCGCCGCGAAAAGCGAGGGTTGCGGGGTCTGTCAGTCCCGGACGGGCTTCGAGCACGGCCCGCTGCTCATCATCGTACAGCGCCACGTATCGAGGCACTTCCGGTCGGGGGCCCACCACACTCATTTCGCCCCGGAGGACGTTGAGTAACTGGGGTAGCTCATCCAAACGGGTTCGCCGCAGCAATCGACCGAGGCGGGTGACCCGATCATCGTCCCCTACCGTAATCTGAAGACCGGCGGATTCGGGTGGTCGCTGTCGCATCGTACGAAACTTGAGCAGTCGGAAGGGACGGCCGAAGCGGCCAACGCGCTCTTGAACGTAGAGTGCGCTCCCCCCGTCCTCCAACTTGATGGCGGCGGCGACGGCCACCAACGCAGGCCAGGTCACAGCCAATGCGCCACCGGCAAGGGCGAGATCGAGGGCCCGTTTCAAGGCCGCGTCGAGATCATCAGTCATGGGAGCCGAAGCCCTCGAAGTACCTCGATGACCCGATCCTGCTGCTCAGTGGTCATGCCCATGAAGAGGGGCAGGCTGAAGCTGCGCTCGTACTGATCGAGGGAGACAGGAAAGTCCGTCGGCTCCAAGCCGTAGGTGGTCGCATAGTACGAATGAAGATGGAGCGGCTTATAGTGGACACTGGTGCCGATTTTGGCTTCGTTTAAGGTCGAGATCACCTGTTGCCGGTCGATCCCCGCATCAGGCTGCACACGGCAGATAAACAAGTGCCAGCAATGACTGGACCAGGCCTGGGGCCCAGGGGGCAACTCCAACCACGGCAGATCGGCCAAGGCCTCTTGATAGCGATTGGCCAACTGGGTCCGCTCTTCGGCGAAGCGGTCCGCCTTCGCCAATTGCCCCACTCCAAGGGCCGATTGGATATCGCTGAGGTTGTATTTGAAGCCAGGAGCCACCACGTCGTAGCCCCAACTTCCCTTCTCCCGATAACGGCGCCACGCATCGGCGTTGATGCCGTGCAAGCGCATCACGCGCATGCGCTCCGCCAAAGCCCGATCATCGGTGGTGACCATCCCGCCTTCGCCGGTGGTGATGGTTTTGGTGGCGTAGAAGGAGAAGCAGGTCACCTCACCGATGGAACCTACCCGCCGGCGCGCACCGGCCATCGAGATATCGACGGGCAAGGCATGGGCTGCATCCTCAACAAAGGGGATGCCGGCCGCCACCGATCGGAGCTGTTCAAGATCGCAACCGAGTCCAGCAAGGTGAACAGGGAGGATCGCTTTCACCCGATCTCTGCCCACCCGGTCTAAGGTCGCTGCCAAGGCTTCCGGATCCATCAGCAGCGTCCCCGGCTGGACCTCGCTGAAGACGATTTCAGCCCCCAGGTAGCGGATGACCTCGGCCGTCGCCGTGAAGGTATAAGGCACCGTGATCACCCGATCGCCGGGGCCCACCCCAAGGGCTTCCAAGGCCAGGTGAAGGGCCGCCGTGCACGAACTGACGGCGATGGCTTCCGAGGCCCCAACGTAGGCTGCAAAGTCGGCTTCAAACTGACGGGTCACCGGCCCCTGGGTTAGCCAGCCCGATTCAAGGACTTCAACCACACGGGCCACATCCCCCGCATCCAGGCTGGGTCGAGCAAAAGGAATCGGATCACTCATGCGCTTACCCCCAACCGGGCTTCCACCCGTTCAAGCCACCGCCCGATCAATATCGGCCAGGCCATTTCCCGCTGTGCATAGTCGGCCGCGGCCTTGCCCTGCCTTCGTAGCAGCACTGGGTCGTCCGCGTAAGTTTCGATCCCTTGCGCCAGCGCCTTTGGGTCACCTGGCGGCACCACCAGGCCACACGCATTGCTTTGGATTTCCTCAGCCACGTCACCGCGGCCCGCAAAGATCGCCGGCCGACCACAGGCCAAACTCGGTAGCAAACGGGCGGGCCGGGTTCGGTCAAAGAAGGGATCGTCCCGCAGCGTCACCAGATGGGCACTGCTCTCGGCGATGAGACCGGGCATGGCGGTCAATGGGACCGGATCATCAAAGCGCAGAAGGTTGGGGTCCAGTTCCAAGTCACGGGCCCGGCCCATCAGCGCCTGCTTTGTCGGGCCGTCGCCGACCAAGCGGATTTGCACATCGTGGCGATGACGCAAGAGGGCAGCAGCCTCGACCACCACCTCCAGACCGTGGGCATAGCCATGACTGCCCGCAGCCAAGAAGACCATCGGCTTGCGGCTACGTTCCCGAAAAGAGCGGGGCTCAAAGCGATCTGGATCAAAGCCATTGGGCAGATAAGCCAACCGGTCTGGATCGATTCCTTTTGCCTCAAGACCGTCCAGAATCCCCCGGGTCACAGCGGTGATCAGATCCGCCTGAGCATAGAGAAAGGCCTCCAAGCCCAAGCCCGCCTTCATCACCGGCCCGGAAGCAAACACCGAATCGGGAGCCACGGCCGGCACGGAGTCAGGCCAAAGATCGCTGACATTCATGATCACCGGTGCATTCAGCCGCTTTTTCAGGGCCGTTGCTGCCAGGCCGAGAAAGAGCGGTGGCGACTCGTAGAAGATCAGGTCCACGCCCTTGAGCCCCAGTCCCCGTAGGGTCGAGGTCGTCATGAAACTCAAATAGTTAATGAGTCGTTTGACCCCACGACCGCCGGCAGGAAAGGCCCAGGTCCGTAAGACTGGGGTTCCGTCGATCACTTCTCGATGGAAGATCTTCCCCTCGTAGCCGGTATAAGTCTGGCCCTTGAGATGGTTGGGCAAACTGGTCAGCACCGTGACCTGGTGGCCCCGCTGCTGCAATCCAGCGACGGTCGCCGCAAGACGGGTGGGCGCCGCGCCAACTTCGGGCGCAAAGTACTGGGTCACGAAAAGAACGTGCACGTCAGGCCCCGTGGAATTCCCGAACCGCTTCGATCACCCGATCTTGGTCGGTCAGTGTCAGGAAAGGACTCATGGGCAAACTCACGATGCGCTCGCTGATGCGCTCGGAGCGTGGAAGGTGCCCCCGGCCGAGACCCAGATATTGGAAAGCTTCCTGGAGATGAAGTGGGACCGGGTAATGGACAGCGGTGGGAACGCCCGCTTCCTGCAGATGAGCACGGAAACCATCCCGATCGTCCACTTGGATGGAGTACTGAGCATACACATGACGGTTGCCCGGCAGGATTTGAGGCGTCGTAACAATGCCCTTGAGCGCCTCGGTGTAACGCTCGCCCAGCTCACTTCGCTTCTGCATTTCTGCTTCGAAATGGGGCAGCTTACCTAAGATCACCGCAGCCTGAATGGCATCCATCCGAGCATTCACACCGATGCGAGTATGGACGTAACGGCGCTCCTGACCATGGGCCCGGAGTTCACGACAAATCCGAGCGAGGTCGTCATCATTGGTAAAGAGGGCACCGCCGTCCCCGTAGCAGCCAAGCGGTTTCGAGGGAAAGAAGGAGGTGGCTGAAAACGTCGAGAGCCCACAGCTCATACGGTCGCCTTGACGGGCTCCGAGGCTCTGAGCTCCATCCTCGATGACCACAACGTCATGCTCGGCGGCGATTTGGTTAATGGCCTCCATTCGACAGACTTGCCCATAGAGGCTCACGGGAATGATCGCTTTCGTCCGTTCGGTCATGGCCGCAGCCAGGGCCTCGGGGTCCATGCCGTAATCATCTTCACAAATCTCAACGAACACGGGCGTCGCACCGAGGAGGCTGATGACCTCCGCTGTGGCGATGAAGGTGAAGCCAACGGTCACGACCTCGTCGCCCGGGCCCACACCGAGGGCCATCAGAGCAAGAAGGAGTGCGTCGGTGCCCGAAGCACAGGAGATCGCATGGGGTTGATCGACCAAATCGGCCAGCTGGGTCTCCATCTCCGCGATCTCGGGGCCCATGATGTAGCGACCGTGCTCAAGGACCCGGGCGATGCCCGCATCGATCTCCGTCCGGTAGGCCTGATATTGGCTCTTCAAGTCGATGAATTGCATGACTTAGTCCTCCACTGGGCGGCAACCCGCCCCATCGATCACGTAGCGGTCGCCACAGGCGGTACAGACCGTCTCGCCATCCCCATCGTCGCTGGGCAGCCGCTCGCCACAAGCACACATCCAGCCCTTAATCCGGGCTGGCGTCCCCATCACGAGCGCATAAGCGGGCACCGTCTTGGTGACAACAGCGCCGGCTGCAACAAAGGCAAATGGCCCGATATCGTGACCGCAAACCACCGTCGCATTGGCACCGATGGATGCCCCACGGCCAACCCGTGTCTGGGCATATTCGTTGCGCCGATTCACGTGGGAGCGTGGATTCACCACATTGGTAAACACCATCGAGGGGCCGCAGAAGACATCATCCTCGAGAATCACCCCCGTATAGAGGCTCACATTGTTCTGGATTTTGCAGTTGTTGCCGATGACGACCCCATTGGCCACGTACACGTTTTGACCCAGGCTACAGCCGTTACCGATGACCGCCGTCGGATCCACATGGCAAAAATGCCACACCCGGGTGCCGGCACCGATCACCGCGCCGTCATCGACCACTGCGGTCTCGTGAATGAAAGGCTTGTCACTCAAGGATGGTCTCCCTCCAAGGGTCGGGGCGACCTACCTGCCGGGCCTGGCCGGGTCAACGTGATTGACCCTTTTAGGGTCAGCCCTTAATGCGCCATTGCCACTGGAGTGACCATCATGGCTCGAACACGAATTGCGCTCATCGGCTGCGGACGCATCCTGCAGAAACATCTCGATGGGATCGCGGCGAACGAAGACCGGGCCGAAGTGGTCGCCGTCTGCGACCTGGTCGAAGCGAAGGCGAGCGCTGCTGGGGAGACCCTCGGTGTTCCCCATTACACGGACTTTCACGCCATGCTGGAGGCCGTGCCCTGTGACCTCGTTTCGATCCTGACCGATTCGGGTAGCCACGCGCCGATCACCGTCGCTGTGCTGCAAGAGTACAGCGTCGACGTCCTGGTGGAAAAACCCATGGCGATCACCCTGGAAGACGCAGATGCCATGATCCAGGCGGCTCAACAGGCCGGCCGGCGGCTCTTTGTGGTCAAACAAAACCGCTTCAACCCGCCGATCATGAAGACTCGAGAAGCGAAAGATGCCGGTCGCTTCGGCAAGATGGTCATGGGCACGGTTCGGCTCCGTTGGCGCCGGGATCAGGGTTACTACGATCAAGCGAGTTGGCGGGGCACGTGGTCTGAAGATGGCGGCGCACTGACGAACCAGACCGTCCACTATATCGATCTCATGTCCTGGCTCATGGACAGCCCAATCGAAACGGTCTTCGCCCGAACCGCCACTCGACTGGTGGATATTGAAGCCGAAGACACCGCGGCTGTGGTGCTCACCTTCGCCGACGGCGCGCTGGGGGTCATCGAAGCCACCACCGCAACCCGCCCGCTCAACCTAGAGGCCAGCGTCTCCCTCCTGGGCGAGGGAGGCACTGTGGTCCTAGGTGGATTTGCGACCAACGAGCTGGTGACGTGGAACTTTGGTGACGAGCCAGAGGACGCCCCGAAACCGGACCTGAGTTATCCCGTCGATAACGTCTATGGATACGGTCACATCGCCCTTTATGCCGACGTCATCGAAGCCCAAGCCACCGGTCGCCGGGCCCTGATCGAAGGTGAGGACGGCCGCCGAGTCCTGGCTCTGCTGCACGCCATTTACCATAGCGCAGAGACGGGTCAGCCCGTCCAATTTCAACCCGACGGCTATTACGAGGCGAGCCCACTGGGCCGGACCGGTCAACAGGAATGAAGCGGGTCGCTGTTGTTTTCGGCACCCGGCCCGAGGCCATCAAGATGATGCCAGTGGTTGCCGAACTCGACCGATCTGAACAGATCGACTGCCAGTTCATCGCCACGGCCCAGCACCGGGAGATGCTCGATCAGGTGATCGACTTGTTTGAGCGACAGCCTGATCGGGACCTGGACCTGATGAAGCCGGGCCAAACCCTGGCTGAACTCTCCGCTCGCATCATCACCCACCTCGACGAGGTCCTCGCGGAACTCACGCCCGATTTGGTCTTGGTTCATGGGGACACAACCACCAGCTCGATGGCCGGGCTCGCCGCCTTCTATCGGCAAATTCCAGTGGGGCATGTCGAAGCAGGTCTCCGCACCGGCGATCTGCGGGCCCCCTTTCCCGAAGAGTTCAACCGTGTGCTGACCGGGAGACTCGCTGATTGGCATTATGCACCGACGGCCGGAGCCCGGGACAACCTTCTCGCCGAGGGCACAGCCCCCGAACGCATCCACGTCACTGGCAACACCGTCATCGATGCACTCCATCAAGTCTCGGCCCGTTTGGATCGCCAAGATGGATTTCCCGCCCCACTGAACGAACAACTAGGCTCGGTGCTCGACGGCCAGGCGCGCCTCGTCCTCGTCACCGGCCATCGGCGGGAGAACTTTGGGGCCGGCTTTCTTGAGATCTGCCGAGGCTTGAAGCGCCTGGCTGAGGCCCGACCAGCGGTCAATATCATCTACCCGGTGCATCTGAACCCGAAGGTCAAAGGACCTGTCCATGAGTTGTTGGGCGCCGTCCCCAATATCCACCTTATTCCGCCCCTCGACTACCTTCCCTTCGTCGCGCTTATGAGACGCTGCGATGTGGTACTGACCGATTCTGGTGGCATCCAAGAGGAAGCCCCCGGCCTGGGCAAACCCGTCTTGGTCATGCGAGATAAGACCGAGCGCCCGGAAGCCGTCGCTGCTGGGACGGTCCGTCTGGTGGGCACCGACTCGGATCGGATCTTCGAGGAAGTCCTGCTTCTGCTCGATGATGCCGAGCATTATGCCCGGATGAGCGAAGCCTCGAACCCCTATGGCGATGGGCAGGCGGCAGGCCGCATTCGTCGGCACATCGAATCGATTCTCGGCCCCTGATCGCAGTTCTTGCCTGGATGGGTGTGTGTCACACCTCGTTGGTTTCAGCCGAGTCTCGAGGGAGCCAGCGGTCGAGGGTTGAGCGCAGGACGTCGAAGTCCAATGGCTTACCCATGTAATCATCCATCCCCGCGGCAAGGCATCGCTCCCGGTCCCCAGGAAGGACGGAGGCTGTCATGGCAATAATCTTCACCCGATGCCCGGTCTCGACCTCCAGCCCGCGCATCTGGGCCGTGGCCTGAAATCCATCTAACTCGGGCATGCGGCAATCCATCAAGACCAGATCAAACTCTTGCTCGATCATCTTCGTGACAGCTTCACTACCATTGGGAACGATCACAGGATTAAATCCAAGTTGCTCCAACATGAGCCTGGCGACCTTCTGGTTTACCGGGTTGTCCTCAGCGATCAGAATACGACCGGGATGCTGGGGACGCTGGCTCCCCGTTACCCCCTCGGGCAGGTTCATGGGAGTACCGATCAATTCGGACAAGGCCAACAACAGATGGTAGCGGCGGATCGGTCGTTCCAAAATGGCGATCCCACTGGATTCAGCCACTTGGGCGTCATCGACCTGCAGCCCTGGTGGCACCAACAGGACCTTGGCTGCCTTCGTAGGCCCCATTTCGGCCAGAAAGCGCCGACCACTCCCGTCGCTTAAACGTAGGTTCACCATGATGAGTTCGAAGGGCTCTTCGCTCTTCATAGTGGCCGAGGCAGAGGCCGCTGAGTCCACGAGCGTGACGGCCAGGCCCCACCACGTCAGGTAGGATGCGAGAATTCCATCGACGCAGGCGGGCGCACCGACGATGAGCACCCGTTTACGCTCAAATGAGCCAGGGGGCACCTGCAGCGGGTCCGATGCGGAGTTCGGCAAGGCAGCAAGAGGAACCTCGATCCAAAACGTAGAGCCCTCCCCGACTTGGCTCTCTAAGCCCATCTCACCACCAAAGGTCGACACGAGGCGCCAGCAAACCGCCAGGCCAAGCCCGGTCCCGCCGGGCCGCCGCATACTGAGTTCATCACTGTGCTGAAAAGGTTGGAAGATGGCTTCTCGAGCATCCTCAGGGATGCCCACGCCCGTATCGCAAACCTCCACCCGGAGTCGCTCATTCTCGCCCCGCATCAGGCGGAGGTTCACCTCGCCATCATCTGTAAACTTGATGGCATTGGACACAAGGTTGAGGAGGAGCTGTCGGAATCGAGTTGGGTCGCCCTCAACTCGGCTCGGTAGTTGGGGATCAATGGAACAGGTCAGTTCAAGGCCTTTAGCGAATGCACCAGGGGCCAATAAGGCGGCCACCTCTTCGGCGGCGTTACCGGGCGAAAAGGGTCTTGTCTCCAACTGTAAGGCGCCAGCCTCGATGGTCGAGAAGTCCAAGATATCATTGAGAATCGCCAAGAGAGTCCGGCTCGAGTCATCCGCGGTCTGGACCAGTTCCCGCTGACGAGCATCGAGGGGCCCCTGTTGGAGCAACTGAAGCATGCCGAGGATCCCATTCATCGGGGTTCGGATCTCATGGCTCATGTTGGCGACGAAGGCACTCTTCGCCTCCGTGGCTGAGTTGGCCCACTTCAGCGCCTCTCCCAGATGTTCAGCCAAATCCTTGTTCTCAAACCCGACAGCGACAGAGCGTACCATCAGGTCGCTTTGCCCGCGGGCTGTGGGCAACAAAACACCGAGAAAGATACCGATGAGAAGGGCCAGGATTAACTCGTCTGGCCCTCTGGATTGGAGAAAGAACATACACTGGGGCAGCAGCAGGATGAGGGCGAAGGCCACGTAACCCTGAAAGTGCCCGGCGAGCGTCGAGAGCCCAGCGGCAGCGAACATCGCCAGGATACAGATGATGACCGCCTGGTGAGGAAGGTCCGCGTTGTTGAGCACGAGGACAGAGCCAATGCTGATCCCCAGGGCCGACAGCATGACCTGTAAGAAAAATCGCCGTTTCCAGACCGGCATATCCTCTCGGGGCAACTCCCGTTCATGAAAGCGGCGGATCGTCACGGAGCGCATCAACGCGATGCTGAACATGATCGAAAGCCATAAGCCCAAAAAGACCCAGGGGACCCGATCTCGGACCACCCATGCGATCAAACCGGGCACCATGACGGTCCCAAGAACCCCCACCATGGCCTGGCGATATAACAGCCGCGTCAGCGCTTCTTGGACGAGAGGGCTGTTGGTATCCTGTTCCCCACTGGCTTGCACGAGGGCCTCCGCCAAGAAGGTTCGCACGGTCTCGACTCACTGCCAAGTTCGTCACTGATGGTCTTGCCAGTCGCGCTGCCACCCGTTAGCGCAAGCCCGCGAAAGGAAGCTGATCATGAGTGAAAATGAGTTCTCGGAAGAGCAAAAGGTCGATCGCTATCGAGCTGTTTTGTATGCCGGTGCGAGCGGCGATTTTAACCCGATTCACATCGACCCGAGCGTGCGGCTTCCAGACGGCTCTCGCGGCCCCATTCTCCATGGTCTCTGCACGGCCGCTTGGATGGTGGATGCGGTGAGTCGCCATGTAGGAGACCCCCGCAAGATCAAGGGCATGCGGACGCGCTTTAGCAGTCCGGTACGGCTGGGAGACCGCCTCTCCTTTCGGGGCGAACTGCAGCAGGAGAACGAAGACGGCACGCAGGTTTATGCCATCGATGCGGTCAATCAGGACGATGAACCTGTCCTGAAGCGATCCACCGTCACCGTCGGGGAGGTCTAGTCATGGCGAAAGCAGAAGAATTCGTTGGCCGGGAGTACGGCCCCTTCACCTATCATGTGGGCCACGAGAAGATTCGAGAGTACGCATCGGCCACCAAGAACAGCCACCCCTGGCATCACGATGAGGCGGCCGCCGAAGCCGTGGGGGGACTGATGGCCCCACCGATGTTTGCCGTCATTCCCACCTTTAAGCCGGT
Source organism: Myxococcales bacterium (assembly GCA_002722845.1). Taxonomy (GTDB): domain Bacteria; phylum Myxococcota; class UBA4151; order UBA4151; family UBA4151; genus UBA4151. The sequence goes on from PBND01000036.1 coordinate 17,778, forward strand.
CATCGCCTGTGTCTCAGACGAAGAACTCGAGATCGACCTGGCGAAACTGGTCCACGGCGAACAGGAATTCCAGTTCCACCGCCCCATTCGGGCTGGCGACAAGTTGATCACCACCGGGTGCATGGAAACCGTTCGAGAAAAAGGCCCCATGTACTTCGTGAAGATCCGGACCACGACCACCGATGGCGACGGCGAGGCCGTTGTGACTGGCTTGTGGAACCTCGTCATTCGGATCTGAGACGACGGTCGAGTCGCTCGCTGGTTAGACCGCGTGTAGCCCCTTAGGCCTCTCGCAACCGGGTTGCCGTGAATTCGATGGCGAGCCGCATCAACTCAGCGGGTGGTGGCATGGTGACCTCGAGATCACGGAGCAGTTGCTCACTGAACTCGGCCTCATATTCGTAGGTGTCGTTCAAGTAGCCGAAGTCCCGGGCCGTTTGACTCCGCCCCGCCAACAGGGTCGCGATGGGGCCGGCGAGATCCCAACCCGCCGCCAGGCCTCGGGTCCTGAGGCCATTGCGTTCGGCAATGGCTTGCACCAGCGTCCGGGAAGGCAAGGGCTGGGGATGGTCGACCACCACAATTCGCTGATGGGCCCGGAAGCTCGAGGCCAGTCGGGCCGCGGCCATCGCAAGGGTATCGGAAGCGACCGCGTGCAATCGAGCTCTACGACTGGGCAATGGGAGCGGCAGGCGTTTCGGCATCTGACTCGCCAGGATCCCCAGCCGATAGATACCACCGAGCCGGTCGATGTGACCGGTTCGAGAATGCCCAATCACCAAGCCGGGGCGCAGCAGCGTCCAAGGCAAGTCGCTGGACATCACCAAGCGCTCCCGGGCTAACAGGTCCATTTCCAATCCATTGCGTAGATCCGGGTCAACCGCGGGGGCTTCAGCCGCCACAAGTCCCGAGCCCTGACCCAGAACAAAGAGACTCGACAAAACCACCAGACGCGGCTTTTCGGCGCACTCCGATGCGAAGCGAAGCAGCTGGCGAGTGGCTTCGATCCGGCGTCGTTGTGTCCGCCGTCGCCCCCGCCCGAGCCCATCATCGAGGGCGAAGTGAAAGATGCGCTTCACAGTAGGCATCAGGCGCTCAAGGGACTCGGCCGAGAGACCGAGGTCGACCGCAGAGCCCTCCCCTCGATGGATAAAGACCCCCTGGGGACGCCCCAGGGTCGCTCGAGCCACTTCGACCTGCTCGGGGGCCACCAGAAGGTGATTTGGCTCGTCGGGATGCTCCCTTCGGAGCACCTCCAAAAGCTGCTGCGTTAAGAAACTCGGGTATCCGACGATCAGGTTGGCCATCCCAATTCGGCTACGCCAAGGGGACCATGGGGTGCAAGCGGAGCTTGCGAAGGGGACCATTCGTGGGCAAAGGGAGTCCACTCTGCCACTGGAGAGAACATGCACAAGGCGGCATTACTTTGCTCACTCCTTTGCGCTGCCCCGGCGTGGGCCCAGCAAGAAGAACCCCAGGAATCCACCACCACGGAAGCGGCAGAGGCTGCCCCCGAAGCCGCTGCCGAAGCGAACGAAGCTGCGACAGAGGCCCCGGCAGAAGCACCGGCCGCCGTTGCACCAGCCGCCGTGGAGCCCGCGAAAGAGGTCGCACCGGCGCCGAGCCCAAAACCGGTACCCGCACCCACCGTTGCACCAACCCCGCCCACCGCGCCCCCGATGGACCCCAAACTCGCTGGCTTAACCCTCGGCGGACAGGTCATCTTTGCCGCAGCCCTGAAGGCGAAATCCCTCACCGATGCCGAGAAGGCTCGGCTGGCCGGCGCATTTTCCACGGCCCAGGGCGATTGGCTTGCCCCCGAGGGGGTCCGCCCCGACCTCTTAAAGGCCTTTGCAGATGCCGTGGAGCCCCTGGCTGAGGTTGATCCTCAGGATGCGACGGCGGTGCGCGGTAAAACCGCGGATTTGGTGAAAGCCGTCGATGCGGCTTCCGCGCTCGCCGAGGCCTCAGCACGCCCCGTCCTGCGGGCCGATGTTCTCGCTGGGCTCCAGGTGTTCAAGACGGCCTTACAGCCGCCCTATGCCCATGGGCAATCGAAGCGCAAAATCTATGGTTGGACGCTCGCTGGATTCGGTGGCTTGGTCGCCCTCACTGGAGGCACGGCGCTGATCAACCCCAACGAACCGAGCCGTCTCGGATTCGCAACCACCGCAACCACAACCGGTATCTTGCTGGCCGGGGCTGGTGCTGCCATGGTTCTGTTGGATGATTCCCCTTAGTCTACTCCTCTTACTGGCCCCGTCCCCGCCCTGCGTCGATGCGCCGGGGGCGGCTGACTGCCCCCCGTCCAAATGCCCAAAGGGTGGGTCTGCGGAGCAGTGCCAGAATGCAGCGAGCATCGAGACGCAAATGAACCTCGATTGGAACCACCGCCCAGGGATGGGTAAGCACATGTCCCTGAAGGCCCCGAAGAAGAAAAAGGTGCCGAGCGTGGAAGCAAAAACAGCAGCTCAGGGCGGACGTTATTGGCTCCGCTGCTTGGGAGGGCTCGCCATCGCGGGCGGCAGCGCATACACTTTCGCGCAGGGTGGTTTGCCTCGTCAGGTCGTCGGCGTCCTTGGCCTTGGTGCGGGCGGCTATCTTTGCTGGAGTGCGCAATGAGGTTTGGCATCACAACACTGCTGCTCTTGCTCGCCTTCACGCAGCCCGCCCACGGCGAAGAAACGGTCTATTACCTGATGAAGGCCCGGACGATGGGCTCCGGTGTTCCGGCCGGTCTCAATACGGAAGTTCTGACCAAAATTCGGCGTGTTGTGAGTAAGCATAATCGCCTGGTCGTCGAGGGAGAAGTGGACTCGATGGCTGTCGAAGGTCCGGTCATCCCAGCCAAAAAGCTGGCGATGCAGCTGGAAGAAGCTCGACTGGCTTTCGAGGGTCTGGAATTCGAGAAGGCCCGTAATCTAGCCAGCGACGTGCTCGCTGCCATCGGTTCCCTACCTGCAACGCCAGCGGGTCGGGGCTTATGGCGCCAAGCTCAAATCCGACTCATCGCCATCGCCGATGGTGAAGGTAACGAAGACGAAACGACTCGACGTGTCGATGAGCTGCTGCGCATCGAGCCCGGCCTCGATCCCTCAGCCATGGGCGTCGAACCTCACCTCGTCGATCTCCTCATCGCCGCCAAAGCCCGAGTGCCCGCGTCGGTCCCCGTTCGACTCCGGCTCAGTCCACCAGGGGCCAAAGCCTGGCTCGACGGCCAACCGGCCGGCACAAAACCCCGGGCCCGGCCGGGCGCGCACCGGGTGATGGTCAAGCGAGCCGGATATGCGGCTTACGTTGGCTCATTCACTGCTCGAGAAGGCCTTCCCGTCGAGGTCCA
>PBND01000037.1 GCA_002722845.1 Myxococcales bacterium
CTACGAAAACCGCGTATATCAGCTGGAGTTGGAAGACGGCGACTACGTCGTCGGCAAGTTCTATCGGCCGGGGCGGTGGACTCGGGATCAGATCCTCGACGAGCACGAGTTCGTCTGGGACCTCGACGACGAGCCCCCGACAGCGATCAACAGGCATCTCGAAAGGACAAACCGCACCGATGACCTGAAAGTAGCGGGTCTCAACATTGCCCAGCTTAAAGCCATAGGCCCGACTCCACTCGGCCCCCTTGGAGCCAAGCGTGGCTTGGTTCAAAGTCACCTGAGCCCCCTCAGCCGGGAATTGATGTTCTGCGGCAAGATGTTGCCGCAGATCGACTGTCTCCCCGCTCTGAAAGGCAGCCACGGTATTGTCCAAATAGCCCGCTGACGACAGAATCCAGATATAAACCCCAACGGCGCCAAGATAGAGCAGGATCGCACTGAGACGACGACGACTCGGCGGGGAAGGGGGCGGCGCTGAAGAGTGGGCAGCCGCTTCGATCGCCGCCCAATCTACCGCCTCTTCAACAGAATCAGTCACCGGCTCGCTCCCTGAGAGGCGGCAGCGTTACCGTCGCAAGGGCCTGTACTGCAAGCCCCTCGCGCCGTCCCGTGAAACCCAAACCTTCCGTGGTGGTGGCCTTCAAGTTGATCGACTGGGCCGGTAACTCTAACAGTTGACTCAGACGCCCTACGATCAGTGCTTTGTAGGGTCTCAGACGCGGCTGTTCGCCAATCAAGCACAGATCCACGTGCTCCACGCGCCCGCCAGCCTCTGCCACCAAGCCCATCGCATGGGCCAAGAAGATCGTTGAGTCTGCATCGGCCCACCGGGCCTCGCTGGGCGGGAAATGCTCACCGATATCCCCGGCCCCCACCGCGCCAAGCAATGCATCGACCAGCGCGTGAAGAAGAACATCCGCATCGCTATGGCCCGCAAGCCCTAACTCCCCTTGTAACTCGCAGCCGCCGAGATAGAGGGGGCGGCTCGCATCATAACGATGGACATCAAATCCTTGCCCCACCACAGTCCTCCGAGGGCGAGATGGCAGGTCCGTTGGACGGGTGATCTTGATGTTCGCCTCCTCCCCTTCCACTCCCATGACCGGAAAACCGGCCGCCAGCAGCGCTGAGGACTCATCCGTCGCCCCCGCTCCATGGGAACCAAGAGCCTGCAGTAGCCATTCCCGCCTTGCGACCTGGGGCGTTTGAACCCGCCGGACATCGGCCCGAGTCAGGCCGGTGCTCGGCTGCCCCGATCCGTCCAGTTGGATCAAGCTATCGACGCTGGGGAGCAAGGGAACCGCTGCCCCCGTCTCAGCGGCTGCCGCACAAAGCCTACGCACCAGTTGGGGATGACAAAACGGGCGGGCGGCGTCGTGAACGGCCACCAAATCAGCGTCTACGGGTAACGCGGCGAGACCACAAAGGACCGAGTCGACCCGCTCCTTGCCGCCGGGGACGACGGCCAGCAGCTCGGGGCCCAATCGCTCCAAACCATGCTCTGATCCGGGGGCACCGACGATAACAAGCCCTGCAATGCCTCCCTCAAGGAGGCAGCGAGCCGCGTGAAACAGGACTGTGTCCCCATCATCGAGGCGCAGGGCAAGCTTATCGGCACCGAAGCGTACGGATCGCCCCGCGGCCACGAGAACACCGTGGCAAGTCGACTGCATGAAGAAGTCCCTGTTAGGCGATCGACTCGAGGGACGCGCCATCAAAGATCGCGTCGAACTCAGCCTGGATCTCGGTTACCTCGGTCTCCGTCGCTAAACTGAGTTCCTTCACCAAGAGCCCCTGGGCTTTATCGAGCATCTTGCGCTCGCCAAAACTCAGATCCTTGCCCGTGCGCAACAAGCAGAGATCACGCATGACCTCAGCGACCTCAAAGATCGAGCCCGTTCGGATTTTCTCCGTGTATTCACGCTGACGGCGATTCCAAGTGGTTTGATCCACGGAGAGTTCACGCGTCTGGAGAATCTCGTAAACGGTTTCGATATCCTCAGCTTCGACGAGACCACGTAGACCGACTTTCTCCACCTTCGTGATGGGGACCTTGACGATCATATTGTTGTCGAGAACTCGCAGCACATAAAAGGTCGCCTGGGTACCACCAAGCTCCCGAGACTCGATCGCCTCGACCCGCGCGACCCCCTCGGTGGGGTAAACAGCGAGATCTCCGACTTCGAACGCCTGACCGTGCATAAAACCACTCCTTGAACCGATTAGGAGTCTACAGCATGGTCCGGTCAAAAGCCACAAGAGTGTGCGCAGAGGGATGATGGAAACCTACCAAATTTCAAATCATTGGCAGCGACACCCTCTTCAACCCGAGAGTATGAGATGAAGCCCTTTGCCCTCATCGCCGTCGGTGCAGCCCTCGGTGCACTGCTCCGTTGGCGCCTCGCCCTCATCATGACGTTCCCCTGGGGAACCACCTGCGCGAACCTTCTGGGCTGCTTTATCCTTGGCATTTTGGTGGTTCGAGTGACTCCCCAGCAGGCGATGTGGCCCCTCATAGCGATCGGGTTCTGTGGTTCACTGACCACCTTCTCCACTTTTGTTTTTGACCTATGGAGGCAGGGCCCTGGGCCTGCAGGTTTAAACTACCTTGCCCTCAACCTCCTCGGGGGCTTTGTTCTCTTTATCGCCGCCGTTAACCTGTTTCGCCCTGCTGGTTCTTGAGCGCCTGCCAGAGCTCTCGAGCCTCCCCTTCGACCGGTCGAGGAACCTGCAACTGAACATGGGCCAGCAGATCCCCCCGGTGACCCGCAGGATGGGGCAAGCCAAGATCCCGTAGAGGCAACACGGTGCCTTCACCCGTCCCGGGTGGAACCGAAAGCACCACCGGGCCGTCCAAGCCCTCGATCTCCACATCCCCACCGAGCACCGCTGTTGGTAAATCCAACGGGAGGGGCTGATGAAGGTCTGCCCCGTCCCGTACCCAGGGTTCAGGGGCATCCTCGACCCGAAAGACGACCAAAAGATCGCCAGGGGGAAGTTGGGGGTTGGACTGGTCGCCCTCCCCGCGCAAGCGAACCTGAAGGCCTGACGAGACCCCGGCTGGGACCTGAATCATCAAGTCGCCGGCCTGAACGACGGCTCCAGCACCATCACAGGCAGAACAGGGATCCTTGATCACACCACCGGCCCCCTCACAGCGTGGACAGGTTGTACTCATCACAAAGAGCCCTTGCCGCTGGACCACCTGACCCGTTCCCGAACACATCCCGCAGGCCTCGGGGCCCTGTTTCGTCTCTGAGCCCGTTGCACCGCAGGGCTGACAGGGTCGGTGGCGCCGGAGACTGATGGAACGTTCTGCACCGGTCAAAACTTCGGCAAAAGGCACGTCGAGACGAACTCGTAGGTCGCGCCCTTTACGGGCCTTTTGGAAAGGCCCACCACCGAACAGATCACCAAAAAAATCGCCAAAATGACTGAAGATGTCGTGAAGGTCTGCACCAGCGGTTTGCACCCGGCCCTCGACCCCCTCGTGACCATAGCGATCATAGAGGTCTCGCTTCTCTGTATCGCCAAGAACCTCGTAGGCTTCACTCGCCTCTCGGAAAATCTGTGCCGCCTCCGGATCGTCGGGGTTCTGGTCGGGGTGGTGGGCAAGGGCAATTCGTCGAAATGCTTTCTTGATCCGTGTCGCATCCGATGTGCGCTCCACACCAAGCACTTCGTAATAATCTCGCTTCATGCACCCGCCTCCACGGGCACCAGATAGGGAGCCCAAAGCCGGACCGCAAGGCCTAGCGCCCCAACCAGAGCGGAGGGCCTCAGGAGGCGATGGGACAACAAAACAACCAAAAAACGCCCAAGAAGGTCATTTTTGTCGTTTTTTGGCGATTTCTCTTGTTATCTGCCTTTTGCATGGTCGACTTGGTCGCTTTGGACTTCTTGACTGCGCTCGTTCTTAAGCTAGAAACCGGAAGCGCCAATCGATATAGGCGCTTTGCCTAAGGAAGAATGCGATGACCTCAGCAGAGCAGGGCCATACCGTCAACGAGATCACTCAACTGATGGTGCAAATCAGTCGGGCCGGGGCCGGCACTTGGATCATGTGGTTCATGGTTGCCTTATCGGTTGTCTCACTCATTCTCATCGTCGAGCGCTTTATCTTCTTTTGGCGACGTATGGGTGATGCCGAGCTTCTCTACGCCGAGTTGAGCGAGCAACTGCGCGAGGGGGACCTTCCAGGGGCGAAGGCCTTGGTCGTCGATCAGGACAACCTCGTTGCCAACATCGCCCAAACAGGGATCGAGCGACTCAGTGATGGCCTAGAGAGTTGTCAGGAAGCGATGGAAGCTCGCACCGCACTGGAGCGCCTACGCTTTGAGCGGGGCCTGACGGTGTTGGGCACCCTTGGGGCTAACGCTCCCTTCATTGGACTGCTCGGGACCGTTGTCGAGATCATCGTCACCCTGGGTCGGGAAGGAGGAATCTCTCCGGAGGTTCTACCTCTGATGATGAAAGACCTGGCAACAGCCCTCGCAGCGACAGCGGTCGGCCTTTTCGTGGCCCTGCCCGCCGTGGCTGCCAACAACTACTTCCGCCGGCGCCTTACAACCGGTCTGGCCGCCTCCGAAATCGTTCGCCGAGAGCTCGCCGCCTACGCCCTTCGACTGCCGCCAAAAGAGGGGCACTAACAATGGCTGGCGGCGGTGGCGACGGCGAAGGGTCCATCGAGGACATCAATGTCACGCCTCTCGTCGACATCATGCTCTGCTTGATGGTCATCTTCATCATCGCAGCAGCGATGGTCGTCGCCTCTCCGAAAGCCATCGAAATCGACCTCCCAAAGGCGGCGAGCGGCGAACAAAAGGAACGCCCTAAAACCTTTGCGGTGACCTATGGTGCGAAAGAGGAGTTGCTGTTTAACGGCGAACGGGTCGACTGGGACACGATGCGCCGACGGGTGCGTCTTGCGAAGAAAGCGAACGAGGAAGTCCAGGCCATCATCGCGGCTGATGCCAAGTTGGCCTATGGTAAAGTGATGCGCCTCATCGATGCGATCCGTGTCGATGGTGTTGAGCGCTACGCCCTCAATATCGACCACGACCCGGCGACCAACCCGGTTCAAGAGGATTGAGGTCTTGAGCGACATCGGCGTTGCGGACCTTCTCAAGGCCCGGCGTCGACGACGCCTGGGCTTGATCGTTGCGAGCCTCATGGCGCTCTCTGCTCATGGTCTGGTTGCGGCCGGTGCCAGCATGCTTAGCGACGAGCAGAAGGCGGAACTTCGCCGACGGCTTCAACTCAACATCAACGTCAAAAAGCCCAAACCCAAGCCAAAAAAGAAAAAAGAGCCGGAAAAGCCCAAACCCAAGCCGAAGCCAAAGCGGAAGAAGCGGCGCAAGATCGACTTTACCAAAAAGCGCGCCAAGCCCAAGCCGGTGGAAAAGCCCCCCGACGAGCCCCCACCCCCGGTCTTTGGCGTGAGCCTCTCGTCCACCTCGTCCACGGGCGCGGGGATCACCGTGAGCGTCGGCAACACCCTGGCGATGGATCCAGCCAAATCAAAGAAAGTAAAACCGAAGGCTTTTCGCCCCGTCCCAACCCAGGAGTTGAGCACCCGGCCCAAACTCAGTCGAAGAGCCATGCGTAAACTGCAGTCGCTACCCTACCCCCCCAAAGCGATGGAAATGGACCTAGAAGGTCGCGTATTGCTGCAACTTGATATCGACGAAAAAGGCAGGGTCATGGCCGTCAAGGTCCTCAAAGATCCCGGTGCCGATCTGGGCGCGGCAGCGAAAAAGATGTTTAAGAGCATTCGCTTCGTCCCCGCGACGGTCAACGGAGAACCCGTCGCCTCTCGGGTCCGATTCAAATACGACTTCGTGATCGAGTTTTAAGGTGGAGCGCTTGACGCTGCGGCTCCCAAGTGGGGAGCGGCCCGTTCGGCACCTGGGAGAAGGCCCCACGGTGCTCTGCCTCAATGGCCTCACCCAAACCACCGCCAACTGGACTGGCTTTGCCCGGCGCCTCGCCGCCCGTGGCTATCGAGTCGTCCTCACCGACCTGCCCGGACAGGGTTCTGTGCCCCCACTGCCCCAGGGAGGTCCCCCGGCCCAAGCAGAGCTTCTCGTCGAATTGCTGGATGCACTTTCCCTCGACCACAGTCATCTCCTCGGCTTTAGTTTTGGGGGGCGTGTGGCCCAAGAACTCCTGTCCCAAAGCCCCCATCGAATCGGTCGCTGCATCTTCGTCTCCACCAGTCTCCGGCAAAGCCAGGCGGCAGATCTGGTGGTCAAGGGATGGCTGAGCGCTCTCGACCATGGCGGTGTCGAAGCCCTTGCCAGCCACGCGCTACCTTGGATTATCGGTGACCAACTGCTGGGTGGCGATCTCGACTTGATCGTTCGAACCACGAGCCGAAGAAACAGCGTTGAGGGTATCCGCAGTCTCATCTTCGGTCTTCTCCATCACAGGCCGCCTCCGCTCGCTGATCTAAGCCATCACTGTCTGGTGGTGGCTGGGGGCCGGGACCGGTTCGCCCTCAGCATCGACCAGCGCTGGGCCGCTGAACAACTGCCCAACGCAAGTTTTCTTGAGATCCCAGACGTGGGTCACACGGTCCCCGTCGAAGCCCCCGAAGCCCTCGCTGAAGCCGTGGACGTCTTTCTCACTCAGGCGGCACCATGAGCAAGGCAGAGGTCTTTTTCGCCACCCCCTTTCGCCTTCCTTCCCCCGAGGAGCTCGGCGACCGGGTGGTTGTGCTCGATATCGCCTTCTGCGCAACGGGGCCAAACCGAAGCTACGAGTCGATCACCCGGCCTTTTATCGAGAGCCTCGGTACCCGACTGAAACTCTGGGTCGACCACCACGATCATGAACGCAACGAAGACTGGGCAGAAGACGAACGCTTCGTCCTCGTTTCAAGAGATCAGCACCCGGCTTGCCCCGAGCTCATCACGCCGGCGCGAGTCCAAGGAGCCGGCCCGATCGACACCATCGTCTGCCACCACGATTTTGACGGGATCGCCAGCGCCGCTCGATTCCTCCTCGGTGGGGAGGATCCCTATCCGGGCTGTGAACTCGACGCCCGGGCCATCGACTCCCGGGTGGGAAAAGCCTCAGCCCACGCCGAGCGTCTCGCAGGCGCACTGGCCGTACGACATGATGATGTCATGCGCCGGCTCGTGCTGGGGGCCCTGGTTCACGGCCGAGAGAGCAGCGAGCAAGCCAAACAGATCGATCGAGCCTACGAGAGCCACCAGAAACGGGCCCGGCGAGCCCGAGAACTCGCGGCGACCGGTGAACGAATCGGTTCGGTTCTGCTGATGGACAACCGGGGTCACAGGGAGAAGGCTGACCGCACCGTTGCACTCTTGGAAGGTCAAAAGCGGGCGCCCGTCGCAGTCTTTCTTGCCGGCGATGGCCGCGTCACAGTGGCCTGCGACGCGGCCCTCGATCTGGACTTGTGCGCGCTCTTTGAAACAGGAGGCGGCATGCGCAACCGAGTCACGCTAACCATCGACCGACTCGACGAGGTTTTACGGAAACTGCCCTGATTCCCACTTGCTCGAAAACCGAAGCTTAATGGGAAGCAACATACCAAATCGCCCCGACAAAAAGAGACATCGCAAGGCCAGCGACGGCAATCCACAGGCCGATATGACCACTTTCTGGATCTTCCTCTTCTTGGGCCTGCTGAAAGCGGCCCGAATTCAGGCTCGCCCGCTCCATCAAAACGTGGGGCATGGTCACCTCTCCCGTGGGGTGCTCCCTGAGGGATTCCGGACTCTTTCCTGCACTTTCGAAGATGCGCATCGCCAAGTGCCTCAGGTAGAAGTCAGGGTTCTCGACACGGGCGAGGATTTGCGCCGCCACCACAAAGAGTTGCTGATCTGAATCATCGATCGCATCCACAAGTCGGGCCGTCGGCATTCCAGTATTCTCAGCCCCTTCGAGACCACTCGTCACCCCTTGCTCTCGAGTCCAAAGCACGACGAGGCCACCGAAAGTAAACTCCTGGCGCATGATCACACCGGCCTGATCGACCCATGAGATCACATCAGCGGTGGCACCACCACGGTGCCAAACGCGACGCAGCCCATCTTCACGAAACTCTGTGTCGCCGACGTAGACTCGGCGCAGACGACTGGCCACCATGGCGATGGACGCCTCGTCAGCAGATAGCAGCATTCGGCCAAGTTGCGAGATCACAGGGAGTCCAGCCTAAATCCCGGTGCTCAATGAAGCAAGAATCAGGACAGAAGTGCGGTGGCCGTGAGCATGTAGATCAAAATACCCGTGATGTCGTTAGCGGTGGTCACGAAGGGCCCCGCGGCAATGGCTGGATCAACACCGAGACGACGAAAGACCACCGGCGCCAGGGCGCCGATCGCTGTCGCCACGCTCATGGCCGCAAACATAGCAACCCCCACCACCAGACCAAGGGTCGGATCTCCCAACCAAATCACCGACGCAGCCCCGATGATGCCACCGCAAAGCGTGCCCATGAAGAGACCGATACTCCCCTCACGAAAGACGATGACCCCCACGGCAGCCGGGTCGATTCGGCCCGTGGCGAAGCCCCGAATCACGATCATGGCGGACTGACTGCCCACATTGCCCCCCATGGCCGTAATCACCGGGACAAAAGCAACAAGGGCGATGGTCTGCTCCAGCGTCGCCTGGAAAATCCACAGCAAGAGACCGGTGCAAAAGCCGCCAACCAGGTTGACCACCAACCAAGGCAGACGGATCAAGCCAATACGAAAGGGCCGGTCGCCGTAAAGCAGTTCCTCCGCATCGGAGCCGACCATTCGATAGGCATCTTCATCCGCTTCCTCCTCCATGACTTCGACAACATCGTCGACGAGAATTCGCCCTAAAAGACGACTGTCGGCATCGGTGACCGCAAGGGAGATGATATCGTATTTGGCGAAGACCCGAGCCACCTCCTCCTGGTCGACATCCGGCCGAACCTCGACGAACTTCGCCTCCATTAGACCAGCGATGGGAGTTTCGGGCTTTGCCAAGGCCAGTCGAGCCATACGAACCGTGCCGATAAAGCGCTCATCGTCATCAACGACAAAGATGAAGTGCATGTTCTCCACATCATCCTGCCAGGCTCTCAGGGCCTGGATCGCCTCGGTTGAAGTGGCAGACCTACGGATGCTGGCCACCTCGACCTGCATGAGTCCACCAGCGGTGTCTTTAGGGTATTTCAGCAGTTCGCGGAGGTCTTCTGCTTCTTCGGGCTCATCCTGCTCTCGAACCTCAAGGACCCGGACGACAGTGTCCTCTTCTAGGTCACCGAGGACATCGGCCGCATCGTCGCTGTCTAGCTCCCCGATAAGTTCGGCGATCTCTCGCACGGAAGTTTGCTCAAGGAGTTGCTGGCGATCCATTGGATCCAAATGGACCAACAAATCGGCCCGCTTCTCCTCGTTGAGTCGGGAAAGAAGCTCGCTATGGAGACTGGGGTCACACTCCTCGAAGACCTTGGCCAAATCGGCTGGGTGCATCGACCGTAGCGCGGCCGTATCTAGAACCCGATTCGACTCAGCCATCGCCAGCCCCCATGCGCCTCATGTCGCAATCCTCGTGATCGGGCAATGGGGGACCGAGAATAGGAGGTCAAAGCAGCACCCGGTCCAAGGGGAAATCAGCCGTGAATCACGGGGTTTCGACTAGTCGCAGAGCGTTTCTTGCTCTTGGTCCACACCGAGTTCGATCAGCACCTCGCCCTTCGCACTGGTCCGCCCACTGGAACACACGGCCCGCAACTCATACTGGCCCGGGTTCAAATCCACGGCTTCGCCGCTGACCGCCTGCTTCTTGCTGCCATCCTTCTTGGAGGTCACCAACCACGTCCCTCCACTGCGCTCCCCGGCCTTCAGCATCGTCAAACGAAACCGGCTTTGACGCCGGCGCAGGTTCACCACGAACTGGCCATTCTCCCGAACTTTCAACAGATCTCGGCTGGGAATGATTGCGCCATCGCTTGCCACCACCCTGAGCGGCCACGAACCCGGTGCCACCCGGACCGCCTGACCCACAGGAAAGCGAGATACAACCTCACCATTCTTGGGGCTCAACAACTCCACCATCCCGTAAATGGGAGCTTCTCCCCGCGTCAGCCGCGCGATAACGGTGCCAAATTTTGGTCGCTTGCCAACCTTTGAGGTGACTCCAGGCCTAAGTGAAATCTCCTCGGCCTGCTCACCACTGACCAGACCGGCGATGTCACCACTGGAGAGCCGGTAAACAACTCGGTAGTCGCCGGGGGCCATACGCCACCGGTCGCCCGCTGGGTTATCGAGCACCACGTCGCCGCTGGGTCGGCGCTCGACACGCAGATCGGCATAGGGCTCATCGAGCCCCCACCGGAGGGTCGCCAAGCGCGGACGAATCCGCTGACTTGCCCGGCCCTTTGGCTTCAGCAGGACCTCCCCTGCTGGCCAACGGTGGTTTACCAAATCATCATCTAAACTCGCTTCGAGTCGATAGCGACCCGGTGGCAGCTCAAGCCATTGGCCTGCGGGGGCATAGCCCCGACTCTTGTTTTCCACATCAAAAGCTTCAAACTGTCCTTTTTGACCGCCGAGGTCGACACGGACCTTGCCCACATCCATAGCGATCGTCAGCTCGCGGGTCTCCTCTCCCTTCACGGTCACGAAGGTGTCAAAGAAACCTCGATTTTTCGGATCGACAATCCGCAGCCCCCAGCGACCTGCGAGGAGGGGAACCTGGGCCCCAGGGGTGGCGGTAGCGGTCTCCCCCGTGGGCAACTCAAAGTCGAGGCGGGACCTGAACTTGCTGCCTTCTCGCTTCGTCCAGACAATCAAATACCCCACGCTGAGATTAAGCTTCGTCGAGCCCTTCACACCGCGGACAATCTTGACGACCTCGCCGGTGGAGCGGCGACACGTGACCTTCAAATCCAAGGGCAGGTCGTCAGCCCACGGCAAGCGCTCCCGAGCCGATTTACCGACACCACTGTCCAAGCGAATGATGGAACAGATTCGATCCGATTGACCGCCGTTGACAAAGACATCGACCTTGAAACTCGCGGGTTCCGGCGCAGGGGCAGCGAGCAGAAAAAGAAGGCTCGCATTGAGGAGCATCTACAAACGCTCCGCGCTTAGGATGTAGCGGGCCCGAGGATGGGTATCGATGGAGTAGACCCGCAGATAGTACGTTCCCGTCACTGGAAAGCGATGAATGATCTCCTCCTGGGATCCCACATCCTCCGAGCTGGTAATCAGCGTCGTTCGGTCCGTACTGCGTAAACCTAGATCCAAATCACCATCAACGGCATGGAACTGGAGTAGAATGCGAACTCGGTCACCCTGGTTCACATCGAGACGAAACCAGTCATCGTCGCCATCACAGGCCCCGCCGACAAAGTTCTGGTCAAAGGGTAGTGGTGCGGCCGTCTCGGGGTTGTTGTTGGGCTCGGCCGGATCAGGGCGACAATGGAAGGCTGGGTCAACCTGGAAATCCAGCCGGTACAAGCCTAGACCGTCATCGGCACTATGGACCCGAGCCAGTACCTGGGTCTGTTCGTCGGCCTGGTAGACGGCCTCGTGCAGACCACCGAGCCCCCAATGGGCACCAATGGCCGTGGTTCCAGTTCGGTCGTAGAAGCGAACATCGACGTTCAACTCACTGGCTTCAAAATGGGTCGTTGCGTACAAGCGCTGCCCGGCCGCAAGTCCAATCCGATACCAGTCCACATCCCCAGCACACAGGGAAAGCCCCTGACGGGCCCCCTGATCAGGATTGATCACGGCAGCCTCTTCAGGGCTGTCGTTCGCCTCGTCGGCATCGGGCTCGCAGAGGAAAGGTCCGTGAATCACGAGATCGTGGTTATAGGTCATGCTCTGACGGTCGGCGGTTCGGACCTCGATCAAGAGGTCTTCGGGCCCCGCTGCTCGGTGGTAGAGTCGCTCTTCGTCCGTCCCGATGTTTCGACTCACCATCAACACTTGGTCATCGCTGTTGATCAGGCGCAAATCGAGGTCACCCTGCTGGGCGTTAAAGCGGGCCGTGTACTCGAGCGCTTCGCCCGCTGCGAGAGACACGGCATAATAATCCACGTCAAACTGACAGAGGCTTAACCCCCCCTGCTGCCCGGCCTGCAGTGACCGGGGCTCTTCTCGGTCGTTGTTCGGCTCCAGGCCGTCGTCCTCGCAGGGTTGGCCGGGCCCGACACGCAGTTCCATCGCGTAAGGTGTGTTGCCCTGAAGATGAGCCACCTTGATGTAATAGAAGGCATCGCTCCCAGCGACGAAGTCAAAGCCAGCCGAGCCTCGAGGCGGCCCCGGTACATAACGCAGCGTGGAGATCCCATCGGGGGCCACCAGATAGACATCGATGCGGGCCCCATCCCGAAGATCGGTCAGTTGGGCTTCAAGCCGGTCACCTCGATTGAGAAAGACCGCGTAAAAGTCATCGTCGTCCGGGCACAGCGTCAGATGATCCATGCGTAGCTGATCGGTCTCGAAAATCAGCGGCGTCGCCGAGGCAAAACTATCGTTTTCTTCATGAATATCGTCCCGACACGGGCCCTCGATGGGCTCGCAGAGACCAGTAATGACGTCACAACGTTCCGCAAAGGAACAGTGCAGGTCGCTCGTACACGGATCAGGGCGAGGCAGACACATCCGAGTGATCAGGTCACAATATTGGTTTTCCGGGTCATCACAATCCTCATCCCGACGACAAATGTTCTCGCTCTCACAAAATCCGCTGCGGTGATTGCACCTCAGCCCAGGGCCGCAATTCTCATCACTGACACACTGAACACAGGAGCCTTCATAACAGAACTCCCCTGGGGCACAGTCTTGGACCTGCGTTTCCTCGGTGCATTCGGCTGCACCATCCCGCTGGCAGCGACCGGAAACGGGGTGACAATTCTCGCCGGGCTCACAGGCGGTTTCGGGAAAGAGTTCCGCCAGGTCGCAGCCGACACTGGGAATACAATAGAAATGCACCTGGTCGCAGTCCTGTCCGACGGGACAGTCAGCCCGACGGGCACAGGGCAGACCTTCGCTCGCGTCCCGGCATAGACCCAGCGCACAGAAGCGAGAGAGACCGCACTCCGCGTCCTCTTCACACTCGTTACCGAAGCCGTCCCGAGTCCGACAGACTTGCTCATGGCGAGAGCAGTATTCATACCGGGCGCATTCACTGTCTTCACTGCAAGGTGGAATCGCTTCGCATTGGCCATTTTCCGAACAGCGCTCCCCCTCAGCGCAGTCCGCCGCCTCGCTGCAGGGCAGCGCGATCGGTCCCGCATCCGGGGGCGGGGGAGGAGGCGCCGAAGGGCAGGCGATGAGCACCAGCAAAAGCGCGCTAGAAAGGCCGCGCATAGGGCATGCTCTCCTCTAGGGTGCGGAAGTTGAGATCAGGCCAGTCCATCTGGAGTGCTTTCCACATGGTTTGATCTTCCTCGAAGTCCCAAATTGTCTCGAGTTGCAAGAGACCCATCACATAGATCCGTAAGACCGCCTCCACCGGTGCCCGTCGTTCACGGGCATCCTCTAGGTTGGCGGCCCAATAATGAACCCAAATCTGATAGGTGTCCTCTGCGGGCTCGCGAATGTTGATGTTTTCGGGCCCAAAGCCCATCTGATCGTCGATATCGAGGCGGGGGTGATTTTCCTGAATCTGATACCAATCGTCGGGAAAGCGGTTCGAGAAATACGCATCCCAGCGGGGGTCGAAGGCCGTGAAATCGTCTTGTTCCGGTTCGGGGTCGGGGTTCAGCCTGATCAGGTGCAGATCGAGGTCTGCGGTGGGATGATCCCAGGTGAGTTGAATATGAAGCGCATCGGCAGGGACCGCTCGGAAACTCACGATGGCCGGGTCCACAGACCGAACCCCCATGGTGTCGACGACGTGGAGTTCAACGGTGTAATCGCCGGCGAGGTCTGCGATGATGCCGCACTCGCTTTGGTCGGCGTCCCTTAGGGTCGCCGTCGAGCCATCAGGCCGTCGGATCAGGCTCCAATGATAGGTCTCGATCCCCACCCCTTCCACGGAACTATGGGACGTGCGTCCATCGATCACGACTTGGTCGAGGGGCTCGATGTTCTCTGGGTCATTGACGAGCACAGCCTCGGGTACGGGGGGCTGATGCCCGCTCCCTTCGATGGGGACCTCCACAACGCTCCGATTGGGATCGTTGCTGGTGATTTTGACCAGCCCGGAAAACGGGCCCAACTCCGGTGGCAGAAAAGCGATTCTTAGTTGGGCAGTGAGGGTTGGGGCGATGGCCTGATCCACGAGGCTGCCCGCCAAGATGCCTGTGAAAGGGCACTCGCCGAGCAAGTCAGGGCAGATCACCTCCACGTTGCGGACATAGAGGTCATGAACACCTACATTTTGAATCTCGAGATTGGCAAAGCCCCGATCGTTGATCGCCGTCGGGCCAAAATCCAAGGCCTCCGGCGTGACTCGGATCTCGGGTAGGCCCTCGTCTACCCCTTCAGCCAACAATGGGATGGAAACCGTCCCGATATCCTCGTCGAGGGTGGTGAGAAGAACGGTTCCTAGCAGTTCCCCTTCGACGACAGGCTCAACACTGACGGAGAAAATGGCACTGGTCGCCGGCGCGAGAAAGGAAGGACAAGTCCCTAAGGAGAAGGCCGGCTCCGTATCCTCGGAGAGGGCACAACTGGTGATCTCAATCGGCACCATGGTGGGATTACCTAGGGTCACCTCCTTGGTCACCCGTTGGGCAATGGGAACCGCCTGAAAATTCACCGGGTTGGGCTCCACCATGAGCTCCCGCTTTACCCGGACAATTTCTTCCTCTTCACAATTAGCTGCGGCCAAGGGCAGCAACAACAGGAGCAGGGAACTGCGGCCAATCCTCGACATGATCACCGAACCGTCACCTCGAAGCGATAGGCGGCCCGTCGGGCCGCGGGCCCACGCACTTTGAGGGCGTAGAAACTCAAGACCTGATCGGCGGTGAAGCGAAGTTCGTGAATCGACAGCGGCGGATCATCCCGGGTCTCATCGATAATTCTCCCGCTGGCGACTTCACCGCTGCTGTTGCCTTCATCATCGAGGCCATGAAGGGAGAGATCGATCTCGGCATCGCCGACGACTCGGACTGTCAGTTCGTCGCCAGCAGCGAGGAGCAACTGGTACCAGTCGGAATCAAAGCAAAGCACAAGGTCTTCGGTCAGATCGTAGTTGCCCACCTCATCACGGATCAACTGGGCTTCTGCCAGGGAATTCCCCCCGGCCGCCTCCCGGTCATCATCCTCACAGGAGAGGCTATAGGCCGCGGTCAGTTGATAGCTCTGAATGTCTTGGCCATCCCAACGATCCACCATGAGATAGTGGGCCCCACCAGCGGTCGAGGCCACATGGATCTCCTCGCTGTCTGTGTCGACACCGACGCTCGCCGCCACTGGCTCCTCATCGGCATCAAAGAGATAGAGGTCGATATCACCTTCGCCACCAGCGAAGGCCGCGGTCAACCGGACCTCGGTCTCTGCCTCCGGCTGGATGAGGTACCAATCCACATCGGTTTCACCACAGAAATGCCGCTCGATCGCCTCAACCCCTGGTGGCAAGAACGTCGCCTGGACTCGCTCATTATTGGGTTCGCCCTCAGCTTGGGGATCCGGACAGAGCTCAGAACTCTCAACGCCCAGATTCAAGACAAAGGGTGCACCCTCAGCTCGCTCCTCCTCAGTGGCTTGGTTATTCCACCCAACCCAGATGTAATAATAGGCCTGGCCCCCGGCTGCGTTGATCGCTCGGGCCTCTCGGTGCCCAACCGGCCCCGCACCATAGTGCAGCGGCGTGGCTCCATCCACATCGAGAACACGCAAATCCAAGGGAAAGCGCGGGCTATTCGAAAGCCGGGCAGTCAAGCGCTCCCCGGGATTTAGCATCACCTTGAAGAGGTCCACGTCTTCCGGCGTGCAGAGGGCCGAGTCATCAACCAATGCGACGCCATTTTCATCCATCGCCACAGCCCGAGAGCCGTCGGGATCTCCCGGCACATCCTCTTCGTCACCACAACGAAAAGGCGGCGCAACACGTAACCTCATCACATAGGGGTGCGTCCCCTCCCGTGCTTGAACATCGGCGCTCCAGTTCACCTTCACATAAACGTTGCGCGGACCGTCCTCTTCGTTGGTCCATTCCACGGATTCAACGCCCGTTGGGCCCTCGCCCCGGGCCAAAGCCTCTCGTCCGGTCGCGGACAAGAGGACCAAATCCATGTTGGGCGGATCGCCCTCTTCCGCTTCCGTGACGATACTCGCTTCGATCGTATGGCCCTGGGGCACACGGACAGCGTAGGTATCGATATCGTCATCGCAGAGGAATCGGCGGATCTCCAGGGGGCGGTCGTTGAGAGAAAGCCCTGTCGCGTCCTGTCGACTGTTGTTCGGCTCATCGATTTCGCAGGGCGGTGGCGTACTTTGGTTGACCTGCAGGCGATAAGCATAGCTATCTTGAGCATCCGCGTTGGATTTCACCCGCACTGAATAAGTTCCCGCCACAAGGGCCGTGGCGGAAGTGGACCCGGTCCAAGATCCCTCAGCGAGACGGGTGGTGCCGAGGATCTCAAATCCGACGCTCTCCGGGGAATAGATATCCACCTGGAAGCGCCCCTCCGGCCGCACGGCAAACTGACAGATAGACTCGATGCAAACCGTTCCGACCGGATGGTTGGGATGGTTGCAGTCCTCATTGCGGAAGCACTGAGTCGTGGGCTGGGCAACCTCGGTATAAGCCACCTCGGGAAGAGACAGTGTCACCTCTAGGTTCTGGCCGCTTTCCGCATGGATTCTGTAGAAGTCTTGGTCACCACGGCAGAGGACCTGCTCCAAGGTATCGAAGAGCGGCCCCTCTCCAAACTCAGTCATGGGCACACCGGCCGAGCTGTTGTTGTTGGGCTCGTGGGCATCGGCGGGACAATTCGGTTCGGGCAAACGGCAGCGATAACTCGTTTGGTCGCAGGACCAGCGCGGGTCACCACCATGCTCCTCCTGGCAGTTCTCGTCGGAGGAACACAGGGGGATCACACATTCATTGTTAGCCAGAGCGCAGACACGCCCCGTCGGCGAGAGACACTGAAGTTGAGGGGCATCCGGCGTGCCCACATCAAGGCAATAGGTCTCCGCCGGACAATCGAGATCTGTGCTGCAACTCTGCTCCGTGGAACGCATGCAGTCCACATCCCGGAGACAGCCGCCGCCGCCGATGCACCGACCGGTCACCACGTTACAATGGGTGCCCTGATGGCGCCGGCAGGTCGAGGTGCCCTCTGAGTCCGTCACGCAACGCTCACCCTGGGGGCAGGCCCCGCCACCGCTGCAATCGAGAGCACTTCCCTCGCCCGTACACTGGGTGTCATCGAGACACTGGACACAGCGACCGTCGACGTCGTCATCGCAAAGTTCGAACTCGCGACAGTCCTGATCCTGCGTGGCGCGGGTGCATTCCCCGGCCTCGATCTCCCGACAGGAGTTGCTCTCCACATCGCAACTCTTACCATCGGGACAAGCCAGCTCAGCAAAGAGATTGGCGTAGCGACAACCTAGATCTTCCACACATGTATTCGCCGAAGGGTGGCAGCGCTGACCCGGCGCACAGTCACCGTCCCGGGCGCAGGTTGGGCGCATGCAACTGTACGCGACACAACGCAATTGGTCCGCATCACAAACCGCCCCGAAAGGAAGGCAGGCCCGATCGTCGACACAGTCGACCTCAAGGGCATTCGCAACGCATTGAATCACCTGAACGGCATCACCAATTCGACTGGGATCCCTGGCACAGTTGCTGTGGTCCGGCTCACCATTTTCCTGGGGGCCACAGTCATTGGCTCCCGCATTCAGACAGTTACCACCCCAGCAGAAAGACAGCGCGGGACAGTCGCCATCCGTACGGCATTCGCAACCAATACCATCGCCAAGATCGCAGGGCGCAACGCAGATGTTTCGCTCGCTATCGCAGGCGAGTTCATCGTCGCACTCATCATCGTAGCCACAGTCTCCCAGCTTGCAGATCCCGCTCTCCCGGTCACACCAACTCCCCGAGCCGCAAAGAATGGCACCCTCTTCTTGGCCAGCGGCGCTGTTTTCTGGAACGCAGCGGTTCTCAAGATCAGGCCCTGCGTCAAAGCTGCCGACGTTCGTCGTCTGGGGACAAGCCGCAAGAAGCCCAAGGATAGGTACGAAAAGACGAAGATTTCTCATGGATTCGTTCCTCAGCCACCCGTCGGGGGGATGGGGTCGACAGGCCGGTTGGTTGGCTGGCAAATCAACCGGCTGCCACGACAGACACTTTGAGAGCAGGTGCCCTCTGTGCACAGATAATCAGCCGGACATTCGATGTCGGACTCGCAGATCAATGCGGTGGCATCCGTGACACAGGACTGACCACGGCGACAGTCATCATCACTGGCGCAGGTACCACCCTTTTCAGTGGTGATGATGACGGATTCCCACCAGGCACCGGTATCCTCCAGCACCGCCTCCACCTCGCAGGACAGGAGTCCATAGAGGTGGACTCGTACTGTCGCGATGGTCTCACGAACGCCGCCCGTTGTCGGTGTGGCCCGGTAGTAGTTCACTCCAGCGACATAGTCGCCCAGTCTGGGCTCATCGATGCTGATGTTTTCTGGGCCATAACCATTCACATCATCGATATCGAGACTCGCGCCCCAATCGAGGCCCGGATCACGGCAGTTGCGGTAGTAGCAATCCAAGCCATTGTCTCGATAGACCGCCGAGTCTCCAGTACGCAGAAGGTGAATATCCACATCACTGGTGGGGTGATCCCAAATCAACTGGATGGCGAGGGCATCCTGCGGAATCGCCTCAAACTCAACAAAACAGGGCTGAGAGCGAACATCGAAAGTGTCTTTGACGATTAACTGGACCGTGTAGGGTCCGGCCAAATCCAAGCCTGGCTGCTCCCGGCCGGAACTTTCGAAGACGAAGGCTGGGCGATCACCATTGGGGTCGGTCAGGACCGCAGTGGAGCCGTCGGGGGCACTGATGATGCTCCAGTGGTAGCTCGCAATTTCCGCGCCCTGAACCTCGGTGTAGCTCTCTTCGCCGGTGAGTTGGACATCAGACAAGGGCTCGATGTCCTCTTCCACATCGAACTCCAGATTGCCATTCACCGCGTAAATTCCGCACTCCGCAACGGGTGCCTGGTGACCCACACCCCGCAGTTCGATGGCCGCACCATCGGGATAGCTGGGGTCGTTGGTTTGGAGCAGAAGAGCCCCTTCATAGGCGTGCAGACCCGGTGGTGCAAAGGTCACCACCAGATTGGCTGCGGCGCCGGCCTCGATAATCAATGAATCCGCCGTGACCGAACCGCCGATTGAAAAGACGGGAACAGGGTCACTTTCCGCATCGGGACGAGTGATGGGGTTGTCCGCCCCCATTTCGATCCCATCCAGCGTCAGGACCCGCTCACCAACGTTACGAATCTGGACGCGGCAGACGGAAGTGTCGCCAACGCCAACCGCGCCAAACTCACAGACGGCGTTGACCTCTGGCGTCGCCGGCGTCCCTGGAATGGGGATGATCTGCATATGCGGCACACCTCGGTCGACACCGGTGGCAACCAGCTTCACCTCCACGATCGTGCAATCGGCTGGATCGCCCAAGGGGCGCTCTTCCTCGGCCCCGCGAAAGAGGAAGTCAGGGTAACGACACTTGGTCTCACTGAGCGCGCCGTTGGTCGCATTCGAGAACAACAACAATGTGCCTTCGATCTGGGTTTCACCCACCGTCGGGCGGACTTTGACACGAACTTCTTTCGTGATGCCCGCTTCAAGAAGCATGGGGGTCGCTTCAACGGCAAAGGCCGGATCCGAATCCCCGCTCATCCGAAACTCAGCGATCTCGAGCGGTAGATTCACGGGGTTACTGACCAGCACCGTCCGTTCGGTCCACGCGGCCAGAGGGGCCTCACCGAAGTCTAGCCGGCAGTCCCCCGCGTGCCCAGTGCACAAAGGCTGGACTTGTTCCTCTTCGGGAACGGCCAGTTTCACCTGGGCTTTGATCTCATAAACATAAACCTCTTCCTCGCAACCGATGGTGGCGAGAACAGGCAGCAGCATAATCCAAGGCAAGCGACGAACCAACGGGTCCTCCACATTCAAGATGTCAACAACGCAGACACGCTAGCAGAAATCCCCCATGCTGACACGGTTCTCAGCCACTTATTACGCGCGCGACCTGTTTCAATACATCTTCGATCCGAAAAGGTTTGGAGAGAACGAGCTTGGCTCCAGCCTCACTGACAGCCTCTCTATCGATGCTATCGCCCCAGCCGGTGATGAAGCCGAAGGGGAGGCCTTCGTGCTCTGCGCAAAGTCGCTTGGCCAGCCCCCATCCATCCAATTCCGGCATGCCGAGATCACTCAGAATCAGGTCTGGCCGAGTCTTACTGAGGACCTCCAGACATTCCAAACCGTTGCGAGCCTCAAGAGTTCGGTAGCCACCTTCCTGAAGGATCTGAACCAATAGATCGCGGACGTCATCATTGTCTTCGGTGACCAAAATAAGATGATCACCCTGGGCTTGTGGGGCGATGCTCTCCACAACCTCTGCAGGTGCGGAAACACCCTCAGGAACCTGGGGTAAATGAATGGTAAAACGAGTCCCCTTCCCTAACTCGCTACCCACGGTCATTCGCCCGCCACAGCGCTGAATAATGCTGAATGAAACCGCAAGACCAAGGCCCGTTCCTTCCTTCCCCTTTGTCGTATAAAATGGGTCAAAGATTCGCTCGCGAACCGATTCCGGCATCCCGGCACCATCGTCCTCACAAACCAGGAAGCACTCCCCCTCGCCTTCACCGGTATGAAGCCCGAGCGTCCCACCGCCCCGCATGGCATCAAGGGCGTTATTGACAAGATTTGTGAGCACCTCGCGCAACTCCCGGCTATCAGCACGAACCGTGGCCACATCGCCCAGGTTCAAGTCCAAATGCACCGGCCCCCCAGCCCGCTCCACCCACTGGGCCGATGTTTGAGCGATGGTGTCTCGAACGACCTGATCCAAGTCAGCAGCCTGATCACGGGCCTCCGGGTCCGGTTGCTGCCGGCTGAACTCCTGAATTCGACGCACGGTTGCCGCACCGTCGAGGGCTGCCTGTTCGATCACATCGAGGGAAGCGAGCCAGTCCGGTTGGTCAATCTGTCGCCTTAAAAGTTGAGTGCGACCGAGAATTGCCGCCAAGACATTATTGAAGTCATGGGCAACCCCCGCGGACAGGGCCCCGAGCCCTGCAAGCTTTTCACTCTCGAATTGTTGCCGCAACGCGCGATCGCGCTCCCCTTGTAGTTTCTTTTGCTCCACGGCCAAAGACGCATGACTGGCCAGAAGTTCAAGGGCTTCGATCCGACTCGCCATCCCCAGACTCATTCGAGACCAATGACAGACGAGAAGCCCGCTAAATCGGTTCCCCCGGGTGATGGGAACATGAAGCCGCCCGTCCCCTTCAAGCCAACTGTTCCCCTCGTGGGCCGCGGCCAGGGCGGTGGCGGCCACAGGAATTGCTGCTTGCTCGACCTCTGAACTCAAAACGAGCCCTTCGTCGCGCTGCCAATAAAGGCTGACCCGCCCGGCACCACTGATCAGCTTTGCTGCTTTGATGATTTCCTGATCGATCACCGCCCCATCGACAACACCGAGGATCTGGGCCGCCAACTCATCGAGCGCCTGAAGATGACCGATCTGCTCCGCCTGCTCTTGATGCAACCAACTCCGATAAAGGGCGGGGGCCAACTGGGAGGCCACCGACTCCAGCAATCGTTCCGTCTCTTCGCCGAATGAACCCGGATCCCGATTGTAGGCCTGTAGGGTCCCCATAGGTCGGTCGCCGTGAACGACCGGGATCAGCAACTTGGAGCCGAAATACTCCAAGATCAGGGGATGGAGCAGGCCAGCCTCCGTCGGCTCGCTGAGCAACTCCGGAAAAGCTTGGCTCTGCTCTGCCACCTTATTCTTCAGCGGGACCTCGTAGGTGTAGCCTTCGTCACCGATGACATCGGTGAGGGCCTTGGGAAGGCCACGGTGAGCGACCACGGTGAAGGTGCCTGGCGGCTCGTCGGCACGGGTGGCAACCAGGGCATCAAGGCCGGGCTGCTGGGCCAGAATATCCACCGACAGGTCAAGGACCGTGTCCAAATCCATCGCTCGGTTGACCACCGTAGCGACCCGATTGAGCACGCGGAGTTCCCGATTGGTCCGCTGGAGATTTTGCTTATCCCGGCGACTCTCCGTGATGTCGCGTAAAATCCCAACGCTTGCGGGCAAGCCACGAAACGTAATTTTGCTCACAGAAACCGCAACCGGGAAGGTCCTTCCCGAGGAATCCATCGCCTCGAACTCATAATGACTGTCCACGGTTTCGCCGGCGGCGATTGCATCGACTCGGGCCTGGATAATGGCATGACTTCCCGGCGCGATGAGGTTCTCGAAATTGAATTCGGGAACGCAGACCTCCTGCCGGGAATAACCGTAGAGTTGCTCGAAACGCCGGTTGATGAACACGAAGTAGCCGCGCTCATCGAGGATGTAGATCGAATCACTGCTTTGTTCGGTGAGGGCTTCGAGCAGTTCGGACTCAAAGGCTCGATGCTCCCCAAAACCAGCCAACTGTCGCAGGGCCCGGGCCAGGGCGTCAGGGCCCGGCTCGGGGAGGTGCTTTAGGGTGCGCAGGTTCTGGTCGGGGCGGGCCATGGGACCAATGGCTAAAAGCGGCAGATCGCTGGGAAGGCCTCGAGGGGGGTGAATCTCCATATAGACGCCCACCTCGGCTCGAGTGGGCAAGGCCGACACCCAGCCCGACTCGCCAAGGGCCTGGTTCAGAAGGGTAGAAATCGACGCTGCCGCCGACTCAGAGACCCAAACCTTTAACACTTCCGGGGATTTCACCAGGCGTCTCCAGACCGGCACAAAAGCACCATGGCATAGCAGCCTGCCCATGGGAAGCGATCTGGAGGCTTGCCAAGGCGGCGGTCATCTGGCTCTCCTTGAGCGGCAAACAAGGGGCGCACATGTTGATTCTAGCCATCGATCAAGGAACCACCGGCAGCACCGCATTACTCGTCGATGAGCAACAACGAATACTGGCGAAACGAAACCAAGAATTCCCCCAAATCTATCCCCAGCCAGCCTGGGTTGAACACGACCCAGAAGCGATCTGGGCGAGTGTTTTAGGCGCAACCAATGCCTGTCTCGATGCGGTGCCTGGCGCCCGGGATCAAGTGGGCGCGATCGGCATCACCAATCAACGGGAGACCACCGTCGTCTGGGAGCGGGCATCGGGACGGGCTATTCATAACGCAATCGTTTGGCAATGCCGGCGAACAGCGGAGGTCTGCGCTGCGTTAAAGGCCAACGGACTAGAGGATGAGTTTCGTCATCGGACCGGACTCGTTCTCGATGCCTACTTCTCAGGCACGAAGATCGCTTGGCTGCTGGACCATGTGAACGATGCCCGCCGTCGTGCCGAGGCCGGCGAGCTGGCTTTTGGCACCATCGACTCTTGGCTGATCCACAAGATCACCGCCGGTCAAAGCCATGTGACCGATGCGACGAACGCCAGCCGGACATTGGTGGCGAACCTGGCAACAGGGGACTGGGATGACTGGTGTCTCGATCAACTCAACATCCCCCGGGCTGTTCTGCCGACGATTCTCGATTGTGATGGCCTCTTTGGTCGCAGCGTGGGGTTTTGTGGCTTGCCCGACGGAACGCCAATCCATGGCGTCCTCGGGGATCAACAAGCCGCGCTCTTCGGCCAAGCCTGCTTCCAGCCCGGAGACGCGAAGTGCACCTACGGCACCGGCGCCTTCCTCTTGGCGAATTGCGGTGGTGAGGTCACCCACTCCACCCATGGACTCCTCGCCACGCCTGCCTGGCGCCTCGGGGGGCAGACCACCTACGCCCTTGAAGGCTCGACCTTTATCGCCGGTGCGGCGGTCCAATGGCTGCGCGATGAGTTGCAGATCATCGACTCGGCCAGCGAGATCGAGGCCCTCGCAAGCCAGGTTCCGGACAGTGGTGGCGTCACCTTCGTCCCCGCCCTGGCAGGCCTGGGTGCGCCCCATTGGCGCGGGGACGCCCGAGGTGTGATCACAGGCCTCACTCGCGGAAGCGGACGGGCCGAGATCGCCCGGGCCGTCCTCGATGGAATCGCACTCCAAATCGTCGACCTGCTCGAAGCGGCGATGGCCGACTGCCCTGCACCGCTGGCTCGCCTCAGGGTCGATGGGGGTGCGGCCGCTAACAACCTGCTGATGCAGACCCAGGCTGATCTCCTAAATGTGGCCGTTGACCGCCCGCCGATGCTTGAATCGACGGGTCTCGGTGCTGCTTTGGTCGCTGCCCTGGGCGTGGGCGCCATCGACCAACTCACAGATCTACAACAGGACTGGGCGCTGGAGCGGCGCTTCACACCCCAACAGGACGATCACTGGCGAGCAGGCCAACGAACCCGCTGGCAAACGGCCGTTGAGAAGGCCTAGATCTCGGCACTGACCTCTTCGGCTTCGGGAGCAAGCCCGGGGTCCTCAGTCCGCAATCTGCGCCAGAAGGCGGCGATGGAATTATAGCCCACATAGATCCACGACAGGGCGAGAAGGACCCCGTAGGGCTCCCGCAGGAAGAAGGCCAGAGAGGCTGGGATCAAGGCGAGAACGCAGATCCCCAGCAGCGCACTTCCCCGCACCGTGAAGTCCTTAAAGCTCCGCATGCGAAGGTTTGAGACCATCAAACAGGACACCAGGACCACATAGATACTGATCTGACGATGGAGCGGTGCAGGGTCTAGACCGGAGCGAGCAAAAAAGCCGACGAGGGAGATGAGGGCCAAGGCACCGAGGGGAATCGACAAGCCCACAAAATCGCTCTTTGCGTCCTGCCCCCGCGCGGCCAATACATTGAACCGGGCCAGTCGGGCCGCACCAGCAGCAACAAACAAGAAGGCCACAAAGAAGCCCACTCCACCGTGATCTTGCAGCACCCAGCGATAGATCAAAATCCCGGGAGCGACACCGAAGCTCACGAGGTCTGCCAGACTGTCGAGTTGCACACCAAAGTCGCTCTGTGTCCGGGTCAGCCGAGCCACTCGCCCGTCCATCGTGTCGAAAATAGCAGCAAAGACAATGGCCAGGCAGGCGGTGAGAAAGTCCCGCTGCGATGGGTCCGTGGTGCTCGCTTTGAGGATCGCAAAAAACCCGCAAGCGATCGAGCTCATCGTAAAAAGGTTCGGCAGCACAAAGAGCGCCTTGGACAGATCGAGATCACGTAACTTGGCCATAATCAGCAGCCCTCGGACTCGCTGCACGGCGCTTCGGCCAAACCACAAGCAGCCCAATCCCCGCGGGCCAGAGCATCACAGTCGCAGGTCTCCAAGCGCTCAAGACAAAGTCCTTGAGCCCCCTCGCTCGCGGCGCCCAAATCCATCCGAGCCTGCATTTGACTGACGCAGAGGTTCACTTCCGAGCGGCTGTCACGGCAACTACAAACCCGGGTCCCCAGGTCCTCACACGGATCGCCACAGCCGGTGATCACCACGCAAACCACAAGGAAATAAGGAGCGAACCGATGCAGCAAACCAAGCGCCTTTCAAAGGCCCTCTATATTGGGGTGGGCTGGGGCGCAATCACGCATCAAGGGTTTCCTTTGCTCGATGGCAACATCACTGGCACGCTAGAGCAGCAAGAGGGGGTCCCATGAAGATCGACGCTGCACTACTTCCCGGTGGCTACGAGTGGATCGTCATTCTCGTCGTGGTGCTGATCTTCTTCGGGCCCAAAAAGCTTCCCGAGTTGGCCCGGGGACTTGGCAAGGGGCTCCGCGAGTTTCGCCAGGCCTCCGATGAAATGGTTGACACCATAAAGAACGCGGACCTCGAAGAACCACGGGAGCTTCCATCGGCCAGTGAGAGCCTGCCGGTCACCCCAAGCACGGAGGCGGCGGAAGCGGCACAGGACCGCAGCGACTCCACTTGAGCCAGGACCCGAATCAACTCACGTTCCTCGAGCACTTAGATGAGTTGAGAACTCGACTCATCCGAGCGATCGCCTGCGTCTTGATCACGGGCATTGCAGCCTTCGTCTTCAAGGAGGAGTTGTTTGAAATCTACAAGAAGCCGCTCCTCCCGCTCCTTGAAAAAGACCCCGATCTCCTTGTGGTTCTGAGCCCGATCGAGCCCTTTTTGGTCTACATTAAGATCAGCGTGGTGACGGGCATTTTCATCGGCCTGCCGTTCTTACTCCGAGAGCTCTGGGCCTTTCTGGTGCCCGCATTGTCACGGGATGAGAAGCGGGCAAGCCTGCCATTTTTACTGGCGGGGACCACTTGCTTCATGGCCGGTGTCCTCTTTTGTTACTTCTTGGTCCTCCCCGCAGCGCTCACGGTCTTGCATGACCTGCTGCCGCCCACCGTGAACGCCTCCTATTCGATGGCGCTCTTCTTCAATTTTATCACGGCCATGCTGCTCGCCTTCGGCTTGGCTTTTGATCTGCCCGTGCTGATGGTCTTGTTGGCGAAACTTGGGATTCTGCACCCGGCCTGGTTGGCCCGCTACCGCCGCTATGTGGTGGTAGGACTCTTTATCCTCGCTGCCATGGTCACCCCCCCTGATCCCTTTACCCAAGTGGCCATGGCGCTGCCCCTGTGGCTGCTCTTCGAGATCGGTCTGGTGGTCAGTCGCCTGGTAATCGCCGCCAGCCCGGTCCCGGAGGCAGAGTCCGAAACTCCAGAAGCTGGAGCGAGCCCCGAGTCGGGCTGACCTGAAAACGAACCACGGCGTGGTCGTCCACCGGATCTCTTCCCTGATCGTAGCCACGACGCCCAATGACCAGGGTGCATTGGTAACGCCAACAAAAACCAGTCCAGCGAGCCAAGTGCCGAACATCATGGCGCCATTTAAGTGGGACCGGCTCGGTGCCATCGACCTGGGAAGCCTCCGGTCGCAGCGCCGCAAAATCATCGAGAAAGATCGTCATGGGCCGACCGATGGGGACAAGCCGTTCAAGTAGGCCCGCCACGGCCTCATAGCTACGGGGTGACAAGACGAGAAAACTCGCTTCCCCGTCCAACAAGCGGTCGAGACAAAAGCTTAAGGGATCAAGCCACAACACCGAGCAGCCCCGACGGTGAAGGTGTTCGGCCCAGCGCCACAGCCGTTGTTGACGCCGTTCAGGGTCAGGCCCTGACACGCTGACCAGGCGCCCCCGCGGCAGGATTTGAGCGCCCAATCGGGCCATCGCAGGTTCGGGGATCTCGTCGCCCTGTGGTCGAGCCCTTGTCCAATCGAGCATCAAGCCGCACTGGCCAGGGACTGCAGTGGATTCGCCGGCCGAAAGGTCATCGCCTCCACAAGATGGTCGAGGTGCAGGTGTGCTTTGGCCTCCAAGTCGGCGATGGTCCGACTCACCCGAAGCAGACGGCACAAGCCCCGTGGCGACAACAAATGTCCATCCAGTGCCCGACATAGAAAGTCATTAATTCGCTGATCACCATGGGCAAGAGCGAGACTTTCTCGGGCGCCCAAATCGCCATTGGCACAGCCCTGCCGATCCAGCGCTAATTGCCGGGCATCCTCCACCCGCGACCGCATCGCCACGCTGGTCTCAGCGGCGGAGTCATCAGCCCCGAGGACTTGGCCAGAACTCGGGGCATCCAACATCATCTGCAGGTCGATGCGGTCCATGAGCGGGCCACTCATCCGTTCCTGATAGCGGGCCACCGAGGGCGGTGAACAACGACAGCCCCGTTGCTCACTGCCCCAATAGCCGCAGGGACAAGGATTGGTCGCCGCGACCAAGATAAACCGAGCCGGTAACTCCATAACGCCCTCCGCCCGCACCAAACTCAGCCGGCCCTCCTCAAGGGCCTGGCGCAGACTCTCGATGGCATTGCGGCGAAATTCGCCCACTTCATCAAGGAACAAGACGCCGCCATGAGCGCACGTCGCCTCGCCGGGCCTCAGGGGTCGTCCGCCACCGACAAGCCCAGCACTGGTGACACTGTGGTGGGGGCTCCTAAAGGGGCGCTGGCTCGCGATGTTGGCGGTCATCCCAGTCACGCTGGCAACCCGTAGAACCTCGAGGCGTTCCTCTGGCCCCATCGATGGCATGATCCCTGGGAGCCGGCGGGCCAACATGGTTTTTCCGCAACCGGGCGGGCCGCTAAGCAACAGGTGATGGGCGCCACTGGCCGCGATCATCGCCGCCCTTTTTGCCCGCTGTTGCCCTCGAATTTCGCTAAAGCAGTAGCTTGTTGGCCCACAGGTCGGAGCAGCGACGGAACCAAGGCTTTGGGGCTCCCCCTTTCCCTACAACCAAAGAAAGACCTGCCGCAGGGCCTTAAATCCGAGGACCTCAATGCCATCGACCAGGCTGGCTTCATGGGCATTTTCA
>PBND01000038.1 GCA_002722845.1 Myxococcales bacterium
AGTACCAACTAGGGGCCCTGGCCGAGAGCGGCTTCTCCCCCTTGGCCCGAACCACTCGGTTCATGCTGACCGAAGAAGCCCATCACCTCTTCGTGGGACAAACCGGCGTCGAGCGCGTCATTCGTCGAACTGCCGAGCTCATGGCCGGCGATGACGACGCCAACGTCCGCCCCCTCGGCGGCATCCCCCTCGATCTCATTCAGCGTTATATCAACCGTTGGTACAGCCTCTCCCTCGATCTCTTTGGCAGTGAGGTGAGCTCGAACGCCGCCACCTTCTTCGCCCAAAGTTTAAAAGCCCGCTGGGATGAAAGCCGTAAGCATGATGATCACCAAGCCCTCGACGCCGGCCGAGCCATCCCTGTGGTGCGCAACGGCATGTTGATCAACGAAGAGGTCCCTCTACGCAAAGCCATGAATGAAAGCCTTCGGGACAGCTACATCGCAGACTGCGAGAAAGCCTTGGCGAAATGGAACCGGGAGTTGAAAAAAGCAGGACTCAATTACCGCTTTAGCCTGCCGAACCGCCGCTTTCATCGCCATCAAGGTGAGTACGCAGACCACTTTTTCTCGCCAGAAGGCGACTTAATGGATGAGACCGAGTGGCGGGCCCGGGAAGATGAGTGGATCGCCACGCCCGATGACCGGGCTTATGTCGCGAGTCTCATGGAGTGCGTCACCGAGCCGGGGCAATTTGCCAACTGGATCGCACCGCCCAAGCGAGGGATCAACAACCAGGATCTGGATTTTGCCTACGTGAAGTTCACCGGGCACGAGCGGAGCTAGCCCCCGGGGCCCTTACTCTTCAGGCGTCGGATCGCCACCTCGCGCACAGCGAAAGCCCACATCGTTGCGGGGGGTTGCTGGGTTGCCATTATCCCGCTTCCAAGCGGTGCCGATTTTACCTCGAATCACCCGGTTGCTGCCGCTGGCTTCGTAGACGGGGTTTTGAGTTTCCGCCCCCCGAGCGCTGTAGGTCGAGGAGCTGTACAAATCGGCCACCCACTCCCGGACATTGCCGATGAGATCACAGAGACCGGGCTGATGGATGCTGTTCCCGTCAGGACGGGTGCAGGGTTCGAACCACTGATAAATATTATCCTGCCGGGGCACACAGGCCTCCGGATTGGCTTCACCGCTGCGACTGGTCTTTGCCACCCGCTCACAATCGGGCACCGGTTGGTCACCCCAGGGGTAGCTTAGCCCCAAGGTCCCACCGCGGGCGGCAAACTCCCACTCGGACTCCGTCGGCAAGCGTTTACCAAAGTAACGACAGTAAGCCTGGGCCTCATCGTAGGTCACCCGAACGATGGGTTGGTCCTCTCGGTGGTCCGGGGACTCAGACCAACCTTCGGGCGCTGCAAGCCCTTCGGCCGCCGCCAAATACTGACGATATCGACGCCGAGTCACTTCCTTGCGCGACAAGAAATAGGTGCTCAGGCAGACTCGATGGGCCGGCGTATCATTACCACTTCCAGTGGGTGATCCCTGATCAAAACAGCCCCCTTCGAGGGCAACTTCTGTCAGATCCTGACGGCAGTCTGCGCTGCAATCATCACCGCCGAAGCGATTCCCATCATCACAAGCCTCCGCCGGGACCTCTAGAATCCCATCGCCACAATTCGCACGCAACTCCGAGCAGTCCGCAGAGCAGCCATCGTCATCGTCGGTGTTGCCGTCGTCACAGGCCTCATAACCCTCGCTACCTGGCTCAAGGTCCTGCCTTAGGAAGCCATCACCACAACGGGCTGAGTGACATCCCTCCGTACAGGCATCGAGATTATCCAAGTTACCGTCGTCGCAGGACTCGTAGCCTTCATCCTCCGGATCGAGGTCTAGCCGATGAAAACCATCGCCACAGGCTGCCGCCCGGCAATCATCGAGGCAGTTGTCAGTGTTGTCATCGTTACCATCATCGCAGGCCTCATAACCCCGCTCGCCGGGATCCCGATCGGCCCGAAGGAGCCCGTCACCACATCGAGGGGGCTCGCAACGGCTTGTGCAGCCGTCTTCTTCATCGTCATTGCCATCATCGCAACGCTCAAAGCCCGGCTCACCCTCGGGGACATCCTGTCGAACCACCTGGTCGCCGCAGGCCGCGCGCCGGCAACTGATACAAGAATCCTCACTGATCTCGTTGCCGTCGTCGCAGGCTTCACCTTCGGTGACGACCCCATCGCCACAGCGCCCAAAAGAACAGGAGCTGCAGCGAACGCCATCGAGTTCCTCACCGATTTCACAGGCTTCAAATCCCGGCTCGCCGGGGAGACGATCAATGCGCAAAACCCCATCGCCACAACGGGCGGTGTGACAGGTGTTCGTGCAATCATCAGTCGCGTCCGCATTACCATCGTCGCACTCCTCGCCGGGATCGACGACCCCATCGAGATTGCAATTCGACAGTTCCCGAGCGGGCTCACAGGCCTGGAAACAGAGCAACAGCACAAGGGGGACAAGAAGACGTTTCACAAGTCACCCCAGGGAAAGCGGTAGAGGTAAGTGCCCACGCCAACCACGCCAAGCAGCCCCGCCAAACCGGATGCGCTCATCAACCCCTGGCCCATTCGATCCTGATTTCTTCCACGATCGATGAAATCGAGGGCTGCGTCCCGATCGGTCACACCGTTGGCTTGGTCGTAGAGGCTGGGCGCCGAGGCTCTCAACGCCTGCCCGCCCATGTAGGAGCCCGCACCAACCGCAACCATGCCTAAGCCCCCAAAGAGCAAAAGGCGCCCCTTCGGCACCCGGTCGTAAAAGGGGGCGTTGACCAAACTCAAAGGCCGCATTGGCTTGAGGCTAAGCACCGTCTCTTCACCATCCTTAACTTCCACTTCAGCACTGCGTTCGGTCCAGCCCTCTCTCTTGGCGGTCACATCATAAAATCCATAAGGAAGATCATCGATTTCGAGGGGGCTACGCCCCATGGCCTTCCCCCCCACATAAATCGTGGCACCGGGCGGCTCGACCTGAACGCGCAGCAAACCCCGTCGTTTCAGCGGCGGCGGGCTGATGGTGACGACCTCGTTCTCGCCAACGCCCAAGCGCCGCCCATAAGGGTCGTAACCTTTCAGTTTGATCTCAAGAACGTAAATTCCCGTAGGAAGATCCTTCTTCTCAAAAGGGGTCGTGCCGATCTCTTTGCCATCGAGATAGACCATGGCGCCGCTTGGGCGACTGCTCACCTTGAGCCCGCCAACGGAGAAAACAAATTTTGGGTGGATCTCCACAAGGTCCTGGTCCGCAACCACCACCTCGGTCCGATATCCCTTCATCGAATGGGCGTCTGGACGCACCTCAATCACGTGCTTACCCGGCTCGATCGCCACCTCTGCAGGCACCCGTGCGACCACTTTGCCGTCCACGACCAAGCGCCCAGGGTGGCCGGGATCATGAACTTTGAGGCGAGTAGCAATGGCCTTCAACTCACCGCAATTGAAGGGCCAGTTCTGCCCTCGACTGAGACGAACCCACCGCTTCACCGGCTTATAAAAAGGTGCTGAACATGTCACCTCGGTGCGACCGGGGGGGAGGGCGAGAATGCCTTCGCCCTCCCGTAATTTCACCTTCCGCCCTCGACCACTCACGGTCAGGTCTTTCGGGTAGCCTTTGACCTGCAGGTAGCCGAACCGCTTTTTCAGCGGCAACCAGACGGAGGCGGTCTGGTGCTCGACCACCTTCACTCGACGAACCGGTGATTCAAAACGATCATCCTGAATCTGAACCCGATGGGTCCCCGAAGTCACCTCATCAATCGTGATCGGCGTTTTGCCCACCGGATCACCATCGAGAAGGACGCCGGCCCCGGCCGGCTTGGTTTGCACCTTAATCCGACCGTACCTGGGCAGCATACTGGCTTCGATCCGCATCACCTTGCCGGCTTGGCAGATCACATCGCTGCGCTTGAGCCGATAATAGAGGGGATGGCGAATCACGACCTTATGACTGCCCACTGGGCATTGATCGTAGGTCAGCGGGTTCTCGCCGATCCATTCGCCATCGAGATAAACGTCCGCCCCTGGCTTGGCTTTCACCTTCACCACCAACCGGCCCACTCGTCGCCGCTTCGCCTGGGGCCCTTGATCGCTTGCTTCCTTGAGGGCTTTGCCCACTTGCTCCGCACTCCCCGATAGACTGGGCTCCAACTTGAGGCGGACCGTACTGGCGGGACCGAGGTCCACCTTCACTTCGTCGGCCTTCAAGCCCTCGATCTCGGCTTTGAGTTGGTAGCTCTTGCCCCCCGGCATTTCGATGCGAGTCATGTTGTGTTCTTCGATCTCACCGCGCACCACACCATCGACCGAGATGAATGCGCCGTGAGGGGCTTCAACAATCAACGCAGAGTCGGCCACGGGTGCCGACCCATCGGGCAGCCGGGGCGGCGGCAAAGACCAGACACCCAAGCGAACCAAGCGGGCGATTTGACTCCGGGCCACTTGGACCGCAGTCGTCCCACCCTCCTGAGCGCTGTAGGTTGCTTCCACCGGCTGATAGGCCCGTCGATGCTCCACGGAATGAGCCACCACTCGAACCGTGACAGCGCCTCCGGCTGCCTCGAGGACAGAGACCCGAAGGAAATGGGGGAGTTCGGTGTTGGCGAGGGCCTCATAAAGACAGCCGTCGTCCCGGCAGATCTTTGCATAACTATGGAGCTCCTCTGCCTCCAACTCCAAGTCCTTGAGCGTACGAACCCGGAAAGAGCCCTCTCTACGAGAGGCATTCTTGATGGCGAAAAAGAAGCTGATTTGTCGGTCGCGACCTAACTTGAGTTTGGGGTCGAAATGGATGGGCAACAACAAGAGCTTGGGCGCTTTCGCCTCCACCGCCTTCCGAGTTGCGTTCTTATCCTCTTCCTTGGCGAGTGCTTCACTCGTCTCCTCTTCGATGGCGACTTGCTCCGGGACTTCGCCCGCGCCGAGCTCGGGCTCACTTTCCGACCCATAAGCGCCCGTTGGGGCGAGCAGCAAAAGGAGGGCGAGCCCACCGGCAGAACGTCGACTAGCGCGCAAGAAGGATGAGACCATTGTCCGGTAGATCATCAGCAAGATGGAACCTGTACGTCGAGAACCATGCCGTATCCTCCGCGCGAGCAACCCGATTGGCAAATCCGTAGCCACCTTCGTAGGGATCTTCGGCCCCAAGGAGGGTCGAGGTTTCGCCAAACTGGTCATCCCCCGGGTTGCGTTGAGCCATCAAAACATCCTGAAAACTCGCGTCCTGCCAGTACAGTGTCAGCGTGCCATCGGGGGCCAAATCCAGGGCAGGCTCCGCCATCACGTGCTGCTCCGAAAAACCATCACGCTGGCGAAATCCATTATCCACAACTTCCTCGTGGATGATCTCTCCCCGCCCGTTCACCTGGGCGTAGATGAGCGTTTCATCCCGGAGAAACGCAAGGTGTCGGGTCCCACCGAGAGCCGCCATCGTGACAAAGTCGCCACCCTCAAGGCCCGCTGGTCTCGGCGTATCGCCAAGGGTCCAGAGCATGACCTGATCGGCGACGGGATCGTGCCAGACGGCTTCTAGCGACTGCCCAATCCGCACGATCCTATTGTGCGCATTCGCCACAACAGGCTCGAGACGAGGGGGGTCAAAGACCCGTTCCATGCAGAGCCCTTCGCTACAAAACTCGGTCTCTGCACAGAGGGGGTCGCAATCCTGAGTGGTCGGGTAGCATCGCCCCCCAGGATCGCCGCACAGGGTGCCAACCGGGCAACCCCCCTGGCAGGCATAACCCTCGAGGGGCTCGGCGATCTCGCTCGGTGCAGAGACCGCAAAGTCAGCGCGGCTCGAAGGGGCCGCATCTTGACCTCGATAGGCAACCATCCGGGCTTCAAGCCCCCGACCGAGGTCAACCTGGTGCTTAGCGCTCACAATCCACGGCCATTGGCCTTCATCCAACTCGATATCACTGAAGTAGGCCCCATCCCCATCGTCGTCCAACTCCACCCGATAGAAGCGATTACGACCCGCTCGGTTGAGACATTGACCCCGGATACAGGCTTCGGAAGGGAAACAGTTCCCGTCGCAAGTTGCCTCGGGCTGACGGCAGCGGCCATCGGATGCACAGATCGCCCCTTCATCGCAACCAAGCCCGCAGAGCGACCGAGCATAGATCAGCCCCCCCTCATC
The DNA here is from genome assembly GCA_002722845.1 of Myxococcales bacterium. Classification (GTDB taxonomy): domain Bacteria; phylum Myxococcota; class UBA4151; order UBA4151; family UBA4151; genus UBA4151. The sequence continues at coordinate 6,129 of PBND01000038.1, forward strand.
CACGTGCTGATAGACAAGGTGTATCGTCTGGTCTCGGCCGATGGTGATGGCCGGGTAGCGACCAACATCCTCACCTGGCGCCGAGATACCGGCTCGGGGACCGCTCGGCCCGCCAGTGACCGTCTCTTCGGTGGGCGGCGGAACCCCATCGATGAACTGCCAGTGCATGGAATCACTGTCGCCAACACCGATGAGCAAATCGCCGTAATGGCTGTTGTAGGCTGCGATCACCGCCTGGCCACCAGCGGTTGCAATATCGGAGTGGATCCCGAAGTCCCCCATGGGCAGGTGGGGTCGTTCGACGCATTCACAAACTTCATCGGCTGTCAGGCAGCGACCGATCGACCAGGCTCCAGGGTCGACCTGGTTGGCTTCAAAGCCAAGACCACAGGTCGTGGATGCACAGGCCTCTGGGGGCTCGATGCATTGACCATACTGTTCGTTACCGTCCTCCCCACAGCACACCTGGCCCGAGGGACATTCGCCGCCACAGGGGTTGCGGCAGCGACAACCGCGAGCAACACAGACTGGGATCAATCCATCGGGCACCTCGGCAAAGCGTTCCGCACATTCCGAGTCCAGTTCACAGGTAAAATCGACACAACGGCGCCATCCCGACTCTTCATCCACCGCACAGACCTCAAGTTGGCTGGCACCATCCTGGCAGCTTTGCGCACAATCTTGGTCCTGGTCGCACTGCGGCGGAATACAGAGTCCCGAACGAGAACATCGACTCCCATCAGGACAATCTTCCCGGCCGGCACAGCGCTCACAATCTTCTTCGATAACACCTTTAAGGCAGGTCCTCTTGCCCGGCCGACAGGCCCCATTGTCGCAGATGAGTCCCGAATCGCATTCGCTGTCGTCGAGACAGACGCGAGTGATGCGCTCTTCCTCACACTGACAGCCCGCCAAAGCGATGAAGACCATCAGCGATGTGCGAACAATTCGACCCATTTCACTTCCGAAACACCGCAGTGGCGGCAGTGTAGCCTGGATTGCCTTCTTCTGTCACGACGCCCGACGACGACGGAGAAGGGCTGCAACAAAGAGGAGCACGAGACCGTCGACCAACGGCACCTTCTGACAGGAGCAGCCGCTGGGTGAGGCAGGAGGCGGCTCCGTCTTGGGCTCGGGGCCTGGCAGTTGGGGCTCCTCGGGGCGGGGTCGCAGTTCGCCCTCCCGGCACTGCCCATCCCAATCGCAATGATAACTGGGACCGGGACAGTCCTCATCGCCATCGCAGCGGGGAATGTCGCTACCGCAGCGATAGTCTTCGGGACAAATCTCCTCGCTGGTCTCTTGGGGGTTGTTCAAACAGAACTCAAAAACCCGACCATCCCCGGCATTTACAGCTCGACACACCGAATCCCCATCGCAGTCTTGATCGGTCCTACAGCGAATCAAACAGATCCGTCGCCCCCCTTCGAGGGCACCACAAAAGCCCCCCTCACCGCAGTCGTCATGGGCCCGGCACTGGGAACACGCGCGACAAGTATTGGGGTCGTCAGCACAGGTCCCCTCAATACAAATCGCGCCACCACCACAATCGATGTCGTGGGCACAAGGTGGTCTAAAGTCCTCCCGGGGAAAGCATGCGGGGAGCATGCCCGTGTTGTTTCTACTGGTGGCCTCGCACGTGAACTCCACGCAGCCACCAGGCCCCTCTCGGGTGCAGTCACAGTCGGCCTGAGAACAATAGAATCCATCGGGACAGAAGGCCGCATCGGGGGCCGGCTCGTCGGGAATGCAGCTACAGCCACAATAATCATTGCCCCTGTCGTCGGTGACCCGGATCCCGGAGGGGCATTCATCTGGATCGTAGGGCTGGCCGCAGCCCCGACTCCCGGGATGGCATACCCGGCCTACCTCCGGCACCTCGCCGCAGGCCCAACCGCTCGGGCAGTCCTCATCGACATCACACAGGGCCGTACACAAATCCCGGGGCTGGCCGTTCGTCGCAACACTTCGAACACAGGTCTCACAGGCATCGCTGCATTGGGCACCCACTCGGCTTGTATCAAGACTGGGCAGGTGACAGGCTCGACCATTCTCCACCTCCACACAGCGACTCCTGCCTGGACAGTCCGCATCCTGTTCGCAGCGCTCGGCGCAGCGCCCATCGACACAGGCCTCACAGTCATCGGTGCAGGGACCGTCCTGACGGAATCCCTCGGCCAGTTCTACGGCGGCTAAGGCATCGACTCGACCGAAGCCGAAAGCGGCGCTCCAGCCCCGGTCGTCCCGTTCAAAAAGTGCAGCGCTCCGCCCCCTTTGAACCCAGCCATCCACATTGGGCGTGTTGGCTTGTGTGCTGGCGCTTAAAACCAACTTCACCTGCCGATGGTTCAGGGCCGGATTCGCTGCGACGATCAAGGCCGCTACCCCTGTCGCAACGGGGCAGGCTCCAGACGTCCCGCCCATGTCATGGTAATAATCGTTATCGGTGTAGCCATTGACCCAAGCCACATCGACGGTGGTCAAACCGCCCTCACCATCGAAGCAGCCCTTGGAAGGGGCTGAAACATCGATATCAGGCCCTACATTGGAATAGCAGGCGAGGTCCCCCTGGCGTGTGGATGCGCTCACAGCAACACTGTGGGGGTGGGTTAGGTAAGGGTTGATGCCCGTATCCTGAAAGTGGTCGTTGCCGGCCGCATACAAGAACAGCGTCCCCAGACCGTCCCGGCCTGCGGCAGCGTAGGCGAAGGCCTCTTCTTCGGCCAAACTGAAGGGGAAGTACCGGCTCACCGAGGGGCCCCAGGAGTTGTTGACCACCGCTGCTCGCTGATCGGAGAGCCAGCGGATCGCGTCCGCATGGCTGCGCCGCCTTCCGGCGGAGCGGTTAATCATCCGAACCCCCAAAACCAAACATTCGGGACAGACGCCGACCGTCCCCAAAGCGTTGTTGCCGGTCGCGGCTGTAATGCCGGCCACCGCCGTACCGTGGGACTCCATAAAACGGGCATCATTGGGGCAACCCTCGGCCCGACCACGACCATCCCGAGCAGCCGAGCACTCCGGCGAGGGGTCGTCATCGCCACCGATGACGTCGTAACCCGCAAGCACATTGAGATCTGGATGGTCCGTCTGGATCCCCGTGTCGATGACACCGACACGGACGCCCGCCCCCCGGACCCGATCCCAGGCTGCCTCAGCGCGAAGACCGGCCACCCCCTCCGGAGCAAGATGCCATGCCCGCTCCAACAGCGGATCATCGGGCGTCCACAGCGGCTTGGGCCAAAAGAACCAGTCGGGCTCGATCCAAACAAATGCCGGCGCATCGGCGAAACGATTGGTGGTTCCCACCGCATCACCATCCGGCGCCTTGGCAGTCCAGGTCAGCGGCAAACCCCGGGCCGCCCTCAGATCGCCCAGCCCTAAGGCCTTCACTGCAGCCAAATCAGCCGCTCGCCGAAGCCTGAAGATCACTCGGTCGTCCACATGGGCACGCCCATCGACACCTCGACGCCATACGGGAAAGACCCGCTGAATCACTCGGCGCCGCTGCAGGGGGCGAAGGGACTCCAGTAGCCCCCGCAACGATGGCGTCGTTCGACGCAACTCAACGAGACCATCGTGACCAAAGGCGGCGACGACCTCGACGCCCGCCGGCAGGTTGCTGCGGAGTGTCTTTAGACTGGCTGTCTTCACCACCACAAAGTCAGGCGCCGCTGAGATCTCAATCTTCTCGCTTCGACGCTGAACGTAGCTGTGCTGAAAGGCCGCTGGCGGCGACCATGGACTGGCGACAGAGAAGAGCAGGGCAGGAAACAGGATCATGGTTTGATTCCGCCCATGGTTTGCCACAGGGCGCGGCCGCTGTCACATCGCTAGGGCACTTCGGTGATCTTGAGCCCTTTGGGAGGCTGAAAACGGAAGTCCCCTGCGACGAGTTTCCGGTCGTACTTCGCCGCGATGAACTTGAAGCGATTTTCATTACCTTGGGCGTCCACCACAACGGAATCACTGATCCGGAAGTCACTGAGGCGGACCGCAAGGCGAACCTGCTTATAGTGACCACTCGGCCGCTCAGGCACCAAGCGCAGAAGCGCGCGCTTACCATCCTGCTTCAACAGGGTCACTTTGAAACCCTTATCGAGTCGACCGCGCCCCCATAGAAACCGGAGGGCTGCCTGAAGTTCACCCCCATCGTAGTCACGCCGGACCATCAACTCCCCTTCGTCCACTCGATGGACCCAGAGATCCTTGCCATCGAGCAGATAGCGCCGTCGCTTGGGAGACTCGTACTGCCAGTCCATCAGGCCCGGACGCGCAAATCGAACGGTCCCCTTGGACAGCCGGGTCCGTCTAAAGACCTTGGAATGATACCGCTGCTCGAAGCGGGCTTCGAGGCTATCGGTTTGATTATAGGCCCGCTCCACCCCCTGAATGATGCTTTCTACGTCGAGCGGGGGCGCGGGTGCGGTAGCGACAGGCGCCGAAAAAAGGCTGAGCATTGCTGTCCAAAAGGCGGTCATCACATCCTCCTTGCCGTGCTCCGACGTTCATCAGCGGGCTGGGATTCAGTCTGGTCAAAGGGCAGGAGGCGGCGACGCAGATCAGAAAGGACCGGAATCTTCGACTCCTCCCCATCGAGTTCTTCGATACGCCCCCCCACCTGGCGCAAAAGTTGATCGACGCTATCGCTTAACAGGGCAAGGTTCCGGTGTCGCGTCACCGCCTGACTGCCTTCCAATTGCAGCGTCAGAATCTCCATCCGCAGCGTGTCCACATAACGCAGCAAGCCAGCCCGACGGGCTCGCAACTGACGGGAACGCCTCATTTCCCCCTGCTGCTCCATCACAATCGCCAATTGGGAAAGCAGTGTTCCCAACTGGCTCAATGGGGCCAACTTCTCATCCAGCCAATGCTCGATCTCCAGTTCCCGATCACGGGGCTCACTCCCCTCAAGGAGTCGCTCCAGGGACTCGCCAACCTCTTGCGCAGCGTCTCGCCAACGACCAAAAAGGGCGTTCATCGCCTCGCCGACCTGCTGATGCCCCCATCGACTTGGCTCCGGCAGCACATCCCCTCGCTCGATGCCCTTGGCTAAGGCCGCCTGGGTCTCAAAAAGACGATCCATGGCATGGACGAGGTCATGGGCCCGCTGTCGCTCTGCTTCGATATGGGCATCCATCTCTTCCTGGGAGAAACCGCGCCGGTGGCGACGCCCCCAGATCATCCCGAGCATCACCAAGCCCAAGCAAAGGGGCCAGAACCACCACGGCAAACCCGTTGCAGCGGCTGGCTCCGGTGACAGGATGAGGGGTTGATCGGGCTGGGCCGTGCTGACACCGGGACCGAGAACGACGCCACGAGACGCATCAATCCAGGCCAGCAATCGCCATTCCGTGCCCTGAATGCCGGTGAGTAGAAAAGCCTGACCACCACCACGCAGACGATCTAGGCGCCGGCCCCGGTCATTGTGAAAGCCTGCCGTCTCCAAGTTGCCATCGGGCAGGGGACCTCCGGCTGCGCAAGTTAAACCGCCGGTGGCCGTCCGGGAAGACACGATACAGGCCCGACCATTGAGAAGTTCGAGGACCTGCTCCGTCTCGCCGCTAACCCACAACTCCTCAAGGTCCCGGGTCTGACCAGAGGCTTCAACAGCCGCCAGCGTCAATCGGTCTGCAGCCAGGGTGAAACGCTCGATCCAATCGGCATCCAGGGGCGCCGTTTGGGTCGACAGCAGAAGAATCGCTGTAATCAAGGTGCTGCCTCCGGCCGCTCACGTAGAATCCGAGCCCCCATCAAAAGGTGCACCGCGCGACAAAGGTCAAAGGACTGTTCCTCCGATTCACCAAGTACCTCCCGAAGGGTTGCTCCACCGCGAAAACGAGTCAACACATCCCGCTCGCTCGCCGACAGCTTGGAGAGATCGAAGCCGTTGATCACCACCAAGTTCGGCTCAAGGATCGCGTCCATGGATGGTAAATCTCGCTCTAGGCGCTGCCATTCATCCACTCGACGCAGGCCCTCCATCAAGACTTCTTCAATGGTTAATCCAAGCCCGGTTTCAGCTTCCAACTCTGAGAGCTGTCCCCCCACAGAAACCACTGCCTCGGCATCAGCCCATCGAAGGACCTCGTAGACCAACTCCGAATTCTGAAGGGCCACCGCTGTTCGCAGTTGGTCGGATGAGATGAGTTGGGCAGCGACAAGAGCTTTGCCGAGAGGCTGGCCCGCAGCCCTTCCCTCAGCGAAAAAATCCTCGAGCGTCTCTTCCGCGATGGCGCCCGTGCGGATCAAGTATGATCCGAGGCGATAACTTCGACTCAGCCCCTCCGCTTGGACAAAGTCGATCTTGCCAACCCTCATGGTGATGCACACCCGCCGGTCTGTGGCCCGAACGGTCACCTGAGTCGCTCCACCTCGAGCCCGCATCAACTGGAGCAACTCGGGAAGAGGAATCGCAGACAAACGGCTCCACAGCACCGGGTTCCCCCGGACATCAAAGGCTTTAAGATCGAGCCCGGCCGAGGCCATGGGGATGGCCGCCACGCCCGACTCACTCTCATCCTCACTCGCTGCCTCCCGCAGCAGGGACGTGACGACCTGGGACAGCCTGTCCGGCGTCACCGGCTTGAACAGATGGGGCACGTTTGCTGACGCCAAATCCGATTCTCTCGCCACCAAGAGGAGGATTCGATGACCCAGCCCTTGCCGGTGTGCTGTCTGGGCCAAATTGGAGCCCGGCGACATCAGCGCAGAATCTGCGATCAGCAGATCGAGATCTTCCCGAACCAGCCAATCCGCACCTTCTGCGGCGACACCGGTGGCAAGAACGTCGTGTCCTTGACGCCCAAGAACCAATTGCACCACGCGACGAACCGTTGGACTGGGGTCCATCACGAGGATCCGACACGAACTCATACAGGTCTCCACAGAGGCCCCTTGCAAAAATCGGACACATCTTGTGGGCTGGGCCCGGTCCGGGGGCCCGGCCGCTTAGCGTGGAGCGTTAGAAATGTCACCGCCGGTGCTTGGAATTGATTTGGGAACATCGAACTCGGTGGTCTCCGTTGTTGAAGCCAACCGCCCAACGGTGATCGCCAATCAAGACGGGGAACTCACCACCGCCAGTTGTGTTGCCTTTCTTCCCAACGGCAGCGTGCTCGTCGGCAACCCGGCCCGGGCAGGTATTGGCCAGCGACCGGAACGAACGGTCCGCTCAAGCAAGAGACTCGTGGGCCGGACCAGTTCGAGCGCTGAGGTCCAAAAGGCCCAGGAAGAAATGTCCTTCAATATTCTCTCCGGTGCCCACGGTGACGTCCGTGTACAAATTGACCAACGGGCATATCGGCTTGAGGAAATCGCCGCGATGATCCTGAGGGAATTGGCCCATTCGGCGGCCAGTTATCTGGGCACGACAAGCGTAACGAAAGCGGTGATCACCGTCCCCGCTTACTTCAACGACAACCAAAGAGAGGCGACTCGTAATGCGGCCATGATCGCTGGCCTGGAACCATTACGTATCCTCAACGAGCCAACAGCCGCCGCCCTGGCCTATGGGTACGGAGACCAAGAGGCAAAGCGTGTGGCTGTTTACGACTTTGGCGGTGGTACTTTCGACCTCTCAGTCCTCGAGATGGGCGCGGGCGTCCTCGAAGTCCTCGCAACCGGTGGCGACACGTATCTCGGGGGTGACGATATGGATGGTGTGATCGTCGATGACCTGGCCGAGAAGATCCTCAACAAAACCGGCCGGGACCCTCGTCAGGATCCGGCCGCCCGGGCGGTCCTCTGGGACCTGGCAGAAACAAGTAAGCGAGAACTTAGCGAGCACGATACGGTGGAGATTGATCTCGAGGTCGTCGCCGGAATTCCCATGGTCTATGGCCTGACGAGAAATCGTTTCGATCAGTTGATCGAGCCACTGATTCAAAGAAGCATCGAAATCTGTGACAGCGTGCTGAAAGAAGCGAAGACAGGCACTCACCTCATCGATGGTGTCGTGCTGGTTGGGGGCTCCACACGGGTTCCAGCGGTCCGGGAAGCGGTTCGTCGCTTCTTTCGTCGAGAGCCTGACACTGGAATCGATCCCGATCTCGTCGTCTCGGTCGGTGCGGCCATCTACGGCGCGAGCCTGAATGACCAGAGCCAAGCGCAACAAATCCTTCTCGATGTCACACCGCTGACGCTCCGCCTGGGCACAGTCCAGCGCTTCACCGAAGCCATCATCGAGAAGAATGCCCCCATCCCAACGGAAAGAACTCGGACCTTCGTCACCAGTCGAGACCACCAAGAGTTCGTCGCAATTCGCGTCTTTCAGGGAGAATCGGATCTGCAGGCGGACAATACCCTGCTCGGTGAGTTTGCCTTTGGTCCGTTGACATTGGCCCCCCGCGGCCAAGTCGAAATCGACGTGACCTTCGAGATCGATCCAAACGGTTTGGTCCGAGTCACCGCCACCGACTGTCAAACCGGGCGAGCGGCCTCAGCCAACGTCCGACTCAGCGTCAAGATGAATGACCAGTCTGTGGCCGAAGCCTCCGCTTCACTGCCTGGTACGGCCCGATGAGTGCGGACTGGCGAACCGCAGTTCTTCGCGTCGCGCAACGGCTGGACCAGTTAAATTATTTTCAGCTCCTCAACCTCAAGCAAGATGCTTCAGGGACAGAGATTCGAGGCGGCTTCCGACGCCTTGCCCAACACTACCACCCAGATCGGCTCGGTGGCATGGACGACCCCGAATTACACCAAGCGGTCAGCGCCATCTATCGCCGCATCACAGAAGCTTACTCTACCCTTCGAAATCCCATCACAAAGGCAGCGTACATAGAGGGGCTTGAAGGCGGCGAACTCCGCCTGGATACAGGCAAGGTCCGCAGTCGCTCCTTAGCCCGTAAAAAGGCGGAGGAGCCGGGGAAAACAGAGGCTGGAAAACGTCATTACCAGGCCGCGCTGGCCGCGCTGGAGAAGGGCGATCTTCGCGCCGCAAAGTCGGAGATTCGTAGCGCCCTCTTGTTCGAACGAGATGAGCCCGGATTTCAGGCGCTCCTCAAGCGCATCGAGTCCGGTTGACCAAGGCTTGACTCCCATGGCGCCCTCACCCATGACATCGCCATGAAGCTGGTTCGTTATCTTGTCGCCGGTGTTTTGGTGGGTGCGGCCCTGGCCGCGCTGACGAGCCAGGCTGATGGTGGCGGCGCTCTATTATCTCAAACGGTCTACTTGATCGGCCTTGGCCTGTTCGCCATCGACCATCTTGTCCGTTCCCGACGGGAAGACGCCCCCACCGGTCGATCGGCGATACTTTTAGGCCTGGGTTTTGTCGTGGCTGCCATCCTGTTCTCGCCAGACTTTGGCCAAGTTCTGTCCCGAAAAGCACCCGGTATCAGCAAACAGCAACTGAGTCAGTTGGCCGAGTCCGGTAGCCCCACGGAGCAGACCTTGGCCCTCGAGCTTTGCCTGCGGCGGCGGCTCTTTACCGACTGCAAAAAGGCTTTTCTCGCGGCTTCAAAATCGGAATCAAAGGTTATCCAAGCACTCGGCCGCGCGGGAATGAAGGGCCGATCGGGGGTTCAAAAGCCGTGAGATCCGTCGCCGTACTCAAGGTCGCAGCGATTTTAGTTCCAGGTTTCTTGCTGCACTGGTGGCTGGAGATCTCTGAAATCCTCGTCGAGGAATCCCTCATGCTGGTGGACTTGGTCGTCTTGGCCCTCACCCTCACGGTACTGTTCCTCGTCGTCGACGCATTGCTCAAGCCCTTCGATGAGATCCGAAGGAAAGTCGCCGAGGCCGCTCGTTCCGGCGAGCCCCGATCTGTGTTGGTCGAAGGCATCGGCCTACACAGAGAACTGGCCCGGGAGGTTGACGCGGTGATGCGTCTCCTCGAAGAGCGTTCTGTCGACGCAAATCTAGGCCCTGTGATCCTCCACCGTCCCGATAACGATAGTCGAGATTTCGCAGGCAGCTTCATTGAAGAACCTGGCATGGACCAAGATGGATCGGAGGCAATAGCCCCGCGAATTGCGCCGGAACCCAGTCTGACCATGCTCCCCAAGGTACCCGAAGAAGCGGCAACCACCGAGACCTATCGAGAGGTCTATTTGGAGTACATCCAAGCCCTGCGGGGCCAAGGACGGGAATCCGAGGTGGGTAGCTACCAAGAGTTTGAAGCTCAGCTTGAGCAAGAACGGGCCCGGCTCCAGGCCGACAATCCAGGTATGGATGCCCTATTTTTCCTTGCGCCGGGCCCCGAGCTTCGCCCCCGCCTCGTGCGCATCAGCAGCCAGGAAAAAAGCTAAGACCGCCGACATTGGCGGTCTTAGCGGATCGAAGCTGCTGTAGAGTTGGAATCCGACGATCGTTTGCCCCTGACCATCGGGCTCCATGTTGAGCTTGCGACCAACATCAGAACCGCATCTGAGGAACCCATGGCAGAGTCGCTCTCGATGCACCCCAGACAACGGCACAGCGAGAGAAGTCTTTAGTGCGTCATCTCACTTTTTTCTCTTCGCCGACCGCACCGCTGGATCGTCGGGCTAAATGCAGATAGGTCCCGGATAGGCATAGGATGATCAATGACACGACGACTTTTCATTTTTGTTTTCCTCGCATCCGGCTGCCAATGCGGATCAGCCCCAGTAGAAAAAACCTCTGAGGCACCCCCTCCACCGGTCAAAGAGGTCACGTGGCCTGCCCTAAACGGGGATCCAGACAAAGCCAGGCAGCAGATCCTCGAGCGCATCAAAAAAGTCGAGAATAGCGTCGTGATCGTGCACCTCGACGACCAGGTCCTCATGGACCGGCTTCCCCGCCTGCAACGCATCTTCACCGAGGTTATGTACGAGGCAAAGCGCAAGCCGCTGATGGAGAAAGCGATGCGCAGTTCGGACCATGGTCTCAAGCTACGCAGTCCCGCTGCTTTCCTTAAGTATCTGGACATCAAAGAGGAGGATCCGCTCCACAAACTCGTTCAGCGCCGACTCAAGGAACGGCTCTTTTCGGATGCCTATCTCTCCGATGATGAACAACGACCGGGCAGCAGCGAGTATCTGACCGAGCTACATCGCTCAGGGGCCCATCTCGTCTACCTCTCCTCCCTCGATTTCGTCCGCAGCGGCGTGGGGCTTGTCCGGGCGCTGAGGGTCAATGGTTACCCCGCTTTGGGGGCTCGGGCCCACCTGATGATGCGCTACGAAGAGAGTGATCCGCCGGCCGCGGCGAGCAAAGCTCAAGAGGAGACGATCACGCGCCTGGGTCCGGTGGCCGCCATCTTCAGCAAGGACGGCAAACTGCTGAACGAGACCTTTCCAAAGGCCTATGGGGTCTGTGTCCTCGAGCCGGGAACCGAAGCACAAGAGGGCTGCTGGTCCCGCTGGTCGCCGCCGCCGCCAGCACCCCGAGTCGAACCCAACCCCGGCGTCGACAAAGAGATCCGCCCCCTTGGACCACCGAGCGAGAACCCGACCCCCCTTGACGCAGGACCATGACAGAAAACACGGGGCGGTGGGTCGGCCCCGAACTGGTCCGGCGACGGCGGGTGATCTGCATCGGCAACTTTGACGGCGTCCATCGAGGACACCAAGCACTTGTTCAACGGGGACTGGCGCTGGCCGAGGATGTCGGTGCCACCAACCTCACCGCCTTAAGTTTTTGGCCGCCGCCGAGTCGTTACTTTCGCCCGGAAAGCACTCTTGAGCTCCTCTCCTTACCCGACGAACGGGTCCGCTTACTCATGGACGCAGGTGTGGGAGAGCCCCTCTTTCTACCCTTTGACGAAGGCATTGCACTGCTTCCGGCTGAGACCTTCGTTGCAGAGGTGCTCGTGGAACAACTCCAAGCGGCTGGCGTCGTCGTGGGCGCAGATTTTCGTTTCGGCACGAACCGTCGGGGCGATACGGAACTGCTCCGTTCCATCCTTGAGGAAAACGGAGCGGTGCTCGATGTGGTCGCTAAGGTTGAAAGCGGTGATAAGGCGATTTCATCCAGTCGCATCCGCCGGTTGATTGCGGAAGGCCCCTTCGACAAGGCCATCGCCCTCTTGGGTCATGGCTATCCGCTCTCAGGTCGAGTGGTTCCTGGCGACCAACGGGGTCGGCAGATTGGTTTTCCGACCGCCAATATAGACATTCACTCCGATAAGTTACGCCCAAAACCCGGTGTGTACGGAGGCTTCGCAACGGGAGCCTCTTTCCGTCTTCCAGCGGTGGTAAATGTGGGGACAAAGCCAACCTTTGTTAACGATGGAGGCCTGGTCATTGAGGCCCACCTCGTCGGCGCTCCCGAAGCCCTCGATCTCTATGGCGAGACCATGAATCTAAGCCTTCACTTCCACCTCAGAGACGAGCGGCGGTTTGCCAGCGTTGCAGCCCTCACAGCGCAAATCACACGGGACATCGAGGCGCTGCAGAGGCGACTGGCTTGATTCGCCTAGGAATCCTTGGGGATCCCGTCGCTGAGAGTCTCAGCCCAGCGATGCACGGACGGGCTTTCCAGCATCGGGGATGGGTGGGTGAGTACCGGGCCCACACCACAGCGACAGAAAACCTCTCCAGGGAACTGGAGCGCTTACACCCCAACTACACGGGCCTAAACATCACCCACCCGCTCAAGACCGCGGTGATCGAATATTGCCCCCAGATAAGCCCTCTTGCCCAACGCTTGGGCGCGGCCAATACGCTCGTGGCCGTCGGCCCATCCTGGCGGGCGGAAAACACCGATGGGCCAGGCCTGCTTCGAGTGCTGGGTGGACCGGGTGCTCTCGGGGGCAAAGATGCCCTCGTCCTTGGTGCCGGTGGCGCTGCGCGCGCGACGATCTGGGCCCTCGACCAGGCCGGTTGCGCCCGGATCCAAATCCGATGCCGCCGCAAAACCGCCTTTGAAGAACTCCACGCCCGCCAACTCACGGAGACTGCCGCCCTTCAACACCTGGGCTGGCACGAAGGCGCTGGCTCGGTGGACCTTGTGATCAACAGCACACCCTTAGGACGGGATACGCCCCTCGATCTCCAGGCCCAAACCCCCCGTGTTCTCGACCTCAACTATCGCCCCGATGGCCCCACGATGCTCTGTCAAAAAAGCGAGACCATGGGCTTGATCACACAGGATGGGAGGGCCTTGCTTCTCGAGCAGGGTTTGCTGGCTCAGCAGCTTTGGTTTGGTGATCTGCCCACCGGCCTTCGGCAGGCCATGGCGAAATCCCTAATGAAATAGAGTCGAAGACCCGTCGTCAGGAGGGGCAAGGAGGAGAAAGCCTATGAACCCCATGCTTCTCGCCGCCGCACTCTCGGTCAGCCCCGTCCCACAGGGGCCTCCCCCCAGTTGTCACTTCGATCGGGCCCAGTCGCCGACCCTGCCCTATGCGCAGGGAGAAGAGCTCACCTATCTTGTCTCGGTTCGAGGGGTTCGAGCCGGCTCCGCCAGTTTTCGGCTCGGTGGCCTGGAGCGCACGCCCCATGGCGCCGGCTACACCATTCGGGCAGACTTTGAGACCAATGCCTTCGCCTCGGTGGCTGCCGACTTGCGGGGCAAAGTCCTCAGCCTCCTCGACCCCCGCAATCAAAGCAGTCGGTTTTACCGAAATGACCTGACCCGCGGGCGTATGGAATACAAGGACCGAGCCTCCTTTGGGGATCAAGGCATCGACTGGAGCTATCACGTCGGCAAGCGGCGCCGAGCTGGAAAGATGCGGGGCTCAAGGCAGGGTTTTGATCCCTTGGTCGTGCTCTACAACCTCCGGGATCTCGACTTCCAGCCCAAGCAGCGAGTCTGCGCCCGAGTCTATGGTTTTCGCACCCTTCGGCGAGTCGAAGGCCTGATTGAGCAAGAAGAAGTGATTCAAACCTTAGCCGGCCCTGTGAAGACCTGGAGGGTCCAGTTGACCATCCACGAGGGCAAGCGAAAGCGGCAGCTCACCGTATGGGTGGGCAAGGGTGATGACCGTCCGGTTTGGCGGGCTGAACTCAAGTCCCGCAAGGGGACAATGGTCATGGAACTCGCACGACACGTCCTTGGTCAAAAGCCCATCTATCGCCTTTAAGGAACCGGTTCGATTTCCACCGGAATGTCTTGGGGCAACAGGCTAGCTCGAACTCGACCGATCGCTTCTTTGCGTTCTCCCCGCTTCCCCTCGGGCCGGAAGCCGAAGTTCTCGCCAGTCTCTGCGTACAGTTCCGCGACGGCCCGAGAGCGGACTTCGCTATCCCAGTGCCCCAGACCATCGATAATCCAAGCATGGCGCCCTCGACTTTGGTGCTGTCGCCACCAACGCTCCCACTGGTTTCGCCGCCAATCGCGGCCAACGAGGGTCAAATCAACCAGCGCGCGACGGGCCCGGTCACGAAGAGCCTCGTGATCCAAATACGGGATGATCTCACCGACGGCACGAGGGTCGCGAAAGCGGGCCAGCAACTCCATGGCCCGCCCCAATTGCTCCGAGAGGCGCCGATACTCCTCATCGCTGGTCGGCAATCGGACTGAAGCCTGACAGAGGCGGCATTGGAAGGCCATCAGGATACCGCCAGAACTCGGTCGGTGATCGGCGAGGAAAACCATCAAGTGCTGGCCGCCCCCCCGACAGGGCTCCAGCTTGGGACGGGCGCCCCCATGCATCGGCTGGCCAAAGAGACCACGCAGGGAGGCAAGAACTTCCCGGTCGAAATCAGGATGCCGTCGCGCCCGCTCAAGCACCCGGGCAACGCTGGTCGCCAGACTTCGATCGGCGGAGAACGCCATGGGCAGAAGTTCTCGAGCAAGGGATGTCTCTGGCATCTCAGCAGAGGCGGCGCTGCAGAGGTCTGGATCTGGCCATCGCTCTAAACAATGCAGGGCCTCTTGGCGTAAAGCCCCCTGCTCACTGGTCACAAGAATACGCATCACACGACGGCGGCTCTGGGGCAGTCGGTCCAACACCGGCAAAAGGTTGCTGAGTTCCGTGTCGAGAAATCGAGCGAGTAAGGGGGCGGTCAAAAACTCATCGAGTTGACCCAATTGCCTGGCTGCCTCGCCGTCCGGGCGAGCTAAGGCTAGATTCAAAAGCAAGCCAGCGTCGGTGACTTCCCCGGCCTGAAGTGCAAGGGTCTCCGATTCGCCACAGATCGCCCGACTGCTGTCGAGGGGATACAGACCGGTCGCGGTCCGTAGGACCACCTGAGCACGGGGCTCCCGCGGCTGAATACCCACCAGGCGGGCATGTAAGCGCTGGATGAGCCGGCCTGCATTCAAACTCAAATGACCCAAGAGCTCGGCATCGACATCTGCTTGTTTGGGTTCCAAGTAGACGATGCCAAAGCGCTTTTCACCATAGACCAAGGGCCACAACACAGCGGCGCCTCCATCTTGTCCACGCCCAATGTGCTCCTGAAACGCTTCGAGCGGGGGGGACTGATGACCCATCCAAGGCCCCCCAGAGTCGAGGACCTCCACGAGTATTGGGTGACTCGATAGGGAGCCCAGTTCAAACTCGCCAAACCGCCCCCGGCGACCGACGATGCGCAATTCCTCACCCCGCAGCGCAATCACCAACGCCGTCGGTATCTGGCCACCCAGGCCGTCGAGATAGTCGGCAACGGGCGTGGCTGCAGTCTGAGGGATCATCCAGTCATCGCTCCTTCTGGCCTCTTCGGCCCTGGCGCAGCTTTTGTCCAGCACTGTGGATTAGGTTAAGGGGAGGAAGAGGGTCTGCAAAGGCGGGAACGTCCGATGTCTGAAGTCAATTGGCAGATTGCGGTGGTCATCTCTGATGCCCATCGGGCCACGGAAGTCGCAAGCCGCCTTCGAGACCCCCGGTTTGTCGTCGACTTTGTCGAGACGAGAGACCCTCTACCACGGCTCCGGGCCGGCGATTATCACGCGATCCTCTTGGAGCACCAGCGGCCAGGCCCGCGCGGTCTGACGCTCTGTAATCGCATCCGAGCCCTCTCCTTGCCCGCATCGATTATTGTGATCGATGTGGGCGACCTCAGCGAAGACGCAGTCGCCCAACACCGAGAGCAACATGGGACAGCCACCGATTATGTGCGCGGCTGGCCTGAACCCGAGGCCCTCACCGATTTGTTGGTGGTTGCCCTGGAGGGCATCACAGAAACACCTCGACCCGCCTCTCAAGCGCCCACATCAGTGGAGGGAAACATCGACCTCCCCGAGCCGGGGTCTCAACTGCCCGAGGTTGCGGACTTAGATCCCTTCGACGTGGGTAGCGACCGGCGAATTCAGATTCTGCGCCAGCGACTCAAGGTTCAGGAAGAGGAACTCCGGCGAGTGGAGCGGAGCTGGCGCGACCGGGAGGAGAGCGGCCGAAAAGCCGAAGGCCTTCTCCGCCAGCATGAGGTGGAAATCGAGCGCCTGCGCCACGATCTTCGCAGCTTGACGGAAGCGAAAGATAATCAAGCAGAGGAAGCGAGACGACAACGAGAAGCGAAGCAAGCCCAAGTCGTCGCCCTAGAAGAAGAGGGGCGCCGACTGCTCGAAGAACTGAACGCCCTCAAGACATCCGGTGCTGAAGAACGAGCCGACCGGAATGCGGAGATCCACAGCCTCCAAAGTGAACTTCAGCGGGTCAGCCAAGCTCGAGCCGAACTCCTCGAAGAGCAGCGGGAGTTAGTCGACAACCACCGGACCCTCGTGGACGAACTTCGCCATGAATTTTCTGGTCGAGAGTCGAACCTAAAAAGCCGGCTTGAGGGGAGCCAGACGAGTGTCCAAGAACTCAGAAGCCAACTGGATCAGCGCGACCATCGCCTGGCCGAACTCGGCGCCCGCCTTGAGGCCCATGCCAATCGAGAGGCCGAACTCACCGGGCAACTGGAGGCCGGCCGGACCCTACGAGGTCAGTTGGAGGAGAACCTCCAGAGCAGCCAGGAGCACCACAGCCAAGTCGAGAGCGATCTGAACGAGCGACTCGAAGCCCGCGAGTTGCGTATCGGGGAACTTGAAGCGGCGGCATCAGCCCTCAATGCGAGCCTAGAAGCCAGCCAGCGCAATGCGGTCGACGAGCGGGAACGGGCCGACACCAAGACACGGGAGTTGGAACACGAGCTCAGTTCCCTGCGTGAAGAACTCGCAAGTGAACGAAGCCGGCTCTCGGAAGAGCGGAATCAACTGGAAGTACGGCTGGCGGAGCGAGGAGAACAACTACGCGAGCTCGAAAGCGAGTTGGAGGACAGTCGCAACCAAGCCGAACTCAAAGAGACGGAACTTGCACAAGACCTGGCCGAAGGACAGCGGCACATCACAACGCTTGAGGGCCGACTGGAGGCCCAGCGCCAAGCCAACCAAGACCTGAAGGATGAACGGGCCCAACAACGACAAGAAGCTCAGGAACGCATCCAAGCGCTGGACGAACGCCTCGATACGACACAGCGAAGCAAGGAAGAGGCAGCTGCGGTTCATGAGGCGGCGGCTGAGGCCCTCCGAAGCCGGCTCGATCAGGCCACTGAGGCTCTAGGAAGCTCGAAGGCCCGGGAAGCAGACCTCTCGGCCCGGTGGCGCAGTGCGGAAGAGGCTCGCCAACAACTCTTGCAGCAGGTGGAGCAGGATCGGGAAGCAGCACGGCAGCGAGAAGCGGAGCTTAAAGACAGCTTAGACGCCCGCCTCGCCAACTCTGCGGAACTGGAAGAGACCCTCGGCGAACGGGAAGAGACCATCCATCAACTGGGCAATCAGGTCGCTGCACTCGAGAGCGCTGTCGGTGGTCGGGATGAGCAGCTACGTCAGTCAGCAACTCGAGAGTCCGAATTGGACAAGCGGATCACCGATGCGGGTGAGCGCAACGAGAAGCTCAAGGTCGAATTGGAAACCTTAAGGCAGAGCCTGCTGCGCCTTGAGGCGGAAGCCCAAGAACAAAGTCGCCAGATCAGTGAGCAGGACCAGCGCACCCATGACCTCAACGATCAACTCCACCGAGCCCACCAGCAGATTGCGCAACAAGAAGAGCAACTCCGCTTCGCCACTGAACGCAGTGGTGAAACAGATAGCGAATTGAGCCGATTGCGCCCCCAATTGATGGAGACCGAAGAGGCACTGCGTGCAGCGACAGAGGCCCGCGAACAAGCGGATATGGAACTCGCTCGCCGCGCCGAGGAGTTTAGTCAAATCCAAGAGCGTATGGATGAGACCCGCCGGGCCCTTCGTGACGAGGAGCAAAAGACCAGCGAGTTTGCGGAATCATTGCAACTGCGAACCACCGAACTCGAGAGTGTCAGGCGTGAATTAGAACGCAGTCATGAGGAGTCTCGCACTCGAGAAACCGAACTGGAGCGAACGCGCCAGTCAGGCCTTGAGACCGAAGAGACCGCGGGCCGACTCAAAGAACAACTCACAGCTCTCCAACGAAAATCCGATGACCTCGACAGCCGGCTACAGGTTGAGCACAGGCAGCGAGAGGAATTGCTCACGGAACTCAATGACCGTGAGCAGCACTTGGAGTCACTCAGCCACGCAAAGACGGAATTGGAAGCCGAGTTGGGAGCCTACAAGGCGAACCTAGAAAGCGCAGAGGCACGGGGTAGGAGCCTGGATGATCGCCTCGCTGAGAACAGTGATCGGCTCCGAGATCTCGATCAAAAGGATCAAGAGATCTTGGAACTCAACCGCCGCCTGACAGACCTCGATGGCGAGTCGAGAGAGCAACTCAACCAAATGAAGGTCGTTCTGGGGCGAAAAGAGAAAGAAATCACCGGCCTCAAGCAGCAACTCACCGTTCATCGCGAGGAAGCCATTTCGCTGCGGGAATCCCTCAGCGGTGAGACTGAATCCGTCGCCGGACAGACGGAGCAAATCCGCGATCTCGAGCGGGAGCAGCAGCGTCTTCAGCAAGCTCTTGAGACAAGCCAACATGCCCTGGAAACCCAGCGTACGGAACAGGAAGCGCAAGCAGCCCAATTCGCTCGTTTTCGACAGAGCCGAGAACAATGGATTGCCCAGGTCAAAGAACGCATGGATGCTCTGCAAAAACGACTCGCTCATCGAGAACAGGCCCTCGAGGAAACCCGAAGTCGTATCACCCAACTCGAACGGGAAGCCCTGGAGCCAGAACAGCTTCAAGCGGACCAACAGGCAGCGATTGACCAGGCTGAGGAAGAACTCGGGCAACGGGCAAGGCTGGCCGAAGAGACGGCGAAGGCCAGAGCCGCCGATCTGGCCCGCCTCCAAGAAGAGTTGAATGCGAGTCAGGCGCAAGCCGAGGCGATGGAGCAAGCCCTCCGGGCCCAACTTGGTAAAGCTCAAGGTAAAGTCGCCGACCTCAACCGCCAGGTTCAGATGAGCAGTCTCCCCCGGCCCTCCACCGATGGCAGCGAGGCCGAGCGACTGCGCAGGCAACTCGAAGAAGAGCGGGAGCGCTCAGACCGCCGAGTTCGACAACTCAATGAGCGGCTAAGGCAGGCCCACGAGGTGATGACCCGCCGGAGCAATATCCCGACGCCCACCACGACCCAGAATACGCCACCAAGCCCACGACCAAAGGTGAGCATGCCCCAGCCGGCAACTCCAGTCACCGACGCGACGGCGAACCCCGTCGAAGAGAGCGAGCCGCCCCTGAGCCAGGTCGAAACAGACGAGCCGCCTCAAGTGGACACTTTGCCGGTCCCAGGCCCCCCCATCCGGCCCCCTGCAGCCAAACTCCCCCCCCCGCTGACAAAGCCCGTTGAAACAGAGGGCGAGCCTCCTGTATCTACCGAGCCATGATCTCCGGATTAATTGGTGCCTTTGCTGGGTTTTTCGTCCTTCTGCTGGCGGACCGACTGCGGGTTCGAGCAGCCCAAGCGCCTAAAGAACAACCAAACAGTGCTCGGGCAGAACAGAAACTCCGGCGCCGCATGGCCGGTCGTCATCGTCATCGCCTAGGCCGAAGGCGCTCCGAACTCGCCCGCAGGCAACGAAAGGTGAAGCAACTCGAGGACCGCATCGAGCGTGCCGCGATCGACGAAGAAGAGGTGAAAGCCTTTGAATTCGCTCGAGCCGCCTTCGAAGCCATCGAACGACGGCATCAGAGCCTTCGGGATCGCCGCAAGAACCGCAGCGACCGTCTAAGCAGCCTCCAGGCTTCCTTCCAAGAGGGGCTCGCCACCCAGGCGGACATCGACCCAGCAGACTTACTGCAGCAACTCGAGGCCGAGCTCATCTCCGACCAACAAAAACGCACCGAGCGCCTTGCTCGTCAGGGCGCACAACGGACTGAGTCACAACAGGAAACCTGGGTCCGACAGATCATCCAACGCTGCTCAGAACGATATATTGATAGTCATTTCGCCCCCCGCCTCTCCACAGGGTTTCGCTGCGATAACGGAGCCCGAGGTCTCGAGCTGGTGGCTTGGAGCGCCGAACTCAAAGAAGCCCGCGAGATGGAGATCGTCGCTTCGGAGCGGGAGGGCTACTACAGCGTTAAAGGGGCAGACCCGTGGTGGAAAGAGGCCGTTCGTCGCCTCGCTGAGGATCTTGTTGGCGGCGGGCAGTTACCAACAGGTGAGGAACTAGAGCGACGCCTCAACGGCATTTCCCGGTCCATGAAAGCCGTCGCTGGACGGTGCTCAGACCAAAGCATCAAGGCCTTGAAAGTTGGTGCGGTAGAAGGGGAGCGGCGTCGCCTTCTCGATCGACTTCGGTTTCGAACCTCTTATCGGCAAAATCAGTGGCGGCACGCCGCAGAGGTCGGCTTCCTCTCGGGGATGATCTGCTGGGAACTCGGTCTGGACGGCCCCGTCGGCAGACGAGGGGGGATCCTCCATGACATCGGCAAAGCCCTCACCCACGACACGGAGGGGGGGCATGCGGTACTCGGTGCTGAAGTGGCACGGGCAGAAGATGAACATGCGGGCGTCGCATCCTGTATTGGTGCCCATCATGGCGATGAACCTCCCCTCGGGCTTGAGCCCTTTGTCGTCGCTGCCGGGGATGCGATCAGTGGCGCTAGACCGGGGGCTCGCTATCACATGGGCGAACACCATGAGCAGCGTCTTCGAGAGCTGGACCGGATCACCAAAAGCCCCCGGATCGTCGATGATTCCTATGCGGTGCACGGTGGCCGAGAAGTACGGGTTATTCTTCACACAGAGGACCGGAACGGCCGGCCGATCCGAACCTCAGAAGAAGACATGCGGAACCTGGCGCGAAACATGGCGGACCAAATCGAAGAAGAAATGGAATACCCGGGTAGTATCAACGTGACGCTCATCCGTCGCGTCGTGGCACAAACGCGCGCCCGCTAAGCCAGCCATAAGAAGTAAAGCCTTTGTTTTTTCACTGAAATCAATCTGGCTTCGGACCTGCAATGAACAGGGCATGAGCACTCCCCTTTCATTTTTTGCGGCCCTTTGTCTCCTGCGACTCCCCTACCCGCTCCTTCTCTATCTCCAAGAACTCCCCGAAGGGCCCCCGACGCCACTGGTTTGGGCGATCATGGCGCTCCTTTTGCCGGCCTGCGGCCATGTTGCCTTGGCCGTCGATCGCGGGCGGGTACGACACCAACTCGGTCTGGAAGTCGTCGGGCTACTCGTTCTCCTTGTTTGTCACCCCAATCCAGGGCTGATCGGGTTTTGCCTGGCGCAAGTCGGCCTGCTTATGCTCTCTCTGCGGCAGGCAACCGTCATGCTTCGCTGGTAAGGGAGTCGTCGTGACCCAACGCTGGTCAGGTCTCGTCCATGATCCCGCTGACGTCGGGCTGCTTCGCACCACGCCGATGAGCCTTGGGTCCGAACCCCGCGAACTCCGTATCCTCATCGCAGACGATGACGGTGGGATCCTTGAAATGCTCAAGGAGCGAATCGAGATTCTCTTCGAGCATGATGTAAAGGTGGCCGCATGCCGCTCCGCAGAGGATGCCCTTCAACACCTCTACACTGGGCCCGTCGATCTGCTGCTAACCGACTACGACTTCTCTCAAAGTGGTCAGGACGAGCCGATGAATGGCCTGGAGCTCCTGCGGGAGGTGGCGAGAGCAGAGATCGTCGTTACCTCGCTTTTTATGACGGGCTTTGGCGATGAAGCGGTGGCCAAGGAGGCTATCCGCCTTGGAGCCTATGATTATCTCACCAAGCCAGCACTCCGCGGCCTGGATGACGTGGTCAACGCAGCCGTCGAAGCCCACGAAAATCGAGTCGAACAAGCGCAGTTGCGCAACGCGGCCAGCCTCCTTGAACTCAATCATCTGCTCGCAAGCCGAGATGACTCGGAAAAAGGCCTCGCCCGCCTTCTTGAAGCAGTGGCCCAGGAAAGCGACTGCGATCTCTGCTGGGCCATTCTTCGCCAGCCAGGCGACAAACGCCCCTCGCTCCGCCTGTCCCTGGGCCGGGAGGACGGGCCAGGCTTACCCCTAAGCGATGCGCTCACCGCCTTCGATCCTGGCTTGCAAGTCCGCGAGCTAACCGCCTCGGAACGAAGCGCTCTCTACCCGGATCAACCGCCTCCTGGACGGATCCTCATCCACCCCCTCTTGCTGCCCGCACCAAGTCACGGCAGCCCCGAGATCATGGGCTACCTCGCGATCGTCTACGGCGATCGAACCCACCGGCTCCACCCAGGCAGGCAAAGGGCAGTACAACTCCTCGTACAGCCCTGCGAGAGCGTTCTGCGGCAACGTTTTCTCCATTACCGCTCGGAGCGGGCGAGCCGACAGACCATCGAGGTCCTTGTACGGGCTCTGGAGCTCCATGACGAATACACGGCGGGCCACAGTGATTGGGTAAGCGTCTATTCCCGATTGGTCTCCATTGGGATGGGCTGGTCACCCCGGCAAGTGGAGCGGGCCGGACACGCAGGGCTCCTCCACGATATCGGTAAGGTTCGCCTCGACAACTCCATGATCAATCATGCCGGCCCCCTCAGTCCTGAGCAGCGAGCACACTTCGAATCCCATCCGGTGGTGGGTATGGAGATGCTCCAACCGCTGGAAGCGATGGCTGACCTCTTACCCGCGGTCTACGGCCACCACGAACGTTTCGAGGGGGGGGGCTATCCCTTAGGGCAGCCCAGTTCGGAACTCAGCGACCTCGCCCGCCTCACCTGTATCGCTGATGCCTACGACGCCATGACGAGTCATCGAGCCTATCGGCGGGCCTTGAGTCATCAGCGAGCGCTGGCCGAACTTTGGCGCTGGTCTGGGCGACAGTTTGATCCCGACTTGGTCATCGTCTTCGTCGCCAGCCTCGCCCGTTTTCGTCGTCTCGCTGTGGGCTGGTTGCACGAGGTGATGCAAAAGGGAGAGCACCTTCCGGTTCAGTGCATTGCGGCGCGCGTAGCGCCCATCTGCGCGCAACCACTCGACGGTGGAGAAGCCCACCTTCTTCCCGACGCCCCCTCGGGTCTGCTCGCCCGTCTGCAGCAGGTGCCCATCGACGGCACCGCCGTCTTCCAAGTGTTAACCAGTATGGAACCTGCCTTCAGAGCCGGCGTCGAGCGATTCTTCCAGGCCCAGGCGCAAGGCGCCCAAGCCCCTGAGGCCCTTGAACTGGCCATGGAGCAGCTCACCGATCGGCCGGATCACCGGATCACTCGCCTCATCATGACCGCTTGGGAGCAGAGGCACTGAACGCCGAGAGCTTACTTCTTGGCGATCTTGAGCGCCAACGGGCCCGCATCGGACTGGATTCAGCCGTCCCTAGCCTACGATTACCATCGGCTCCCGTCCTCCTCGTCGGCGCTCAACTTTCGGCGGCTTTTCGCCCCTTTGCCCGGGACCTTTCGACCCAACTGGGACCACCGGGTGCATCGGATGAAGAGCTCGAGCGGGCAGCGGAAACACTGCTGCTGACTCGCTCTGAGTTGATGGAAGAACGCATGGCTGTCGAAGCCGGCATCGGGATCGTCACGGCCCCAGAAGGCTTTTTGACGCTCGATGGCCCCCAACTCCCCAAAGAGGGGCTGGCTGCGATCCTCCGTCATCGCTGGTTACGGCCCAGGGCGCCCCAAATGGTGGCACTCCCCCGTGTCCCCAACACAGGGGTCCTCCGCATGGAAGCGCTGCAACTCGTGCTGGTTTGTCATGGTGCAGCCCCCGATGTTCCAATCCGCGGGCTGCGCTGCCAAACGACGGAGAGAGTCCTCAACCTCCACGGCGGCGGCGAACTGCTGACCATCGACCGGGACCGGGAAGAGGATGCTGCCTTATGGCAAGGGGTCGAAGACCTGATGGGCAACGCCGCCCCCAGAATCCTGGTGGCTCGGCACAGAGACACCCTCCTTCAAGGGCTTCTCGACTGGATGAACAATGCTGGGTAGGAGATGCCTGGAATCTCAAGGAGCCCTTTCCATGCGGGTTTGGCTGGTATGGCTCGCCTTTGTTCCTGGCCTCGCTGAGGCGACGCCCCATGTCGGCCTTGAACTCGGGATCGGTCGACTCGATGAGCGCTTACGACTCCACATTCAACCGGACCTAATTCTCAAGTCCGAAGGACAACACCTCCACCTGGCGGTGCCCCTTGAGTTTTTCCCGGGCGAGCTCTCTTTGCGCCGCCAAGACTGGGATACGGCAGGGGATTTCACGGCCATCCTTCAGGACCTGAAATGGCGCCGGGGTAAACTCTCCGCCAGCGGCGGTAAACTCCACCTCAGTGCAGGGGCCGAAACCGTGGTCCAGCAGTACCCGATCGGTCACCATCCCGACCGCCCCGATTCGGCGCTGCAGTTCATCGGTCAGAACGATCGTTGGCGAGGACAAGTCGCCCTGTCCCGTCACTTTGCCCTGGCGAGCTTAGCTTACAGCCTTTGGACACCCCGGGTTCGACAACCGGTTCAGCCAGAACTAGCACTGGTCGTGGCGGGAACCGATGCTGGCCCGCTGCAACCCGGTGTCGACGGTCGTTTGGCCATCGACCTCACCTTGCCCTATCACGGCTCAGACTTCGCCCTCGCTGGTTTTGCCAGCGGCGTCCTGGGCCTCGGTAGCCACCAAGATCGTCAATGGCGAGTCCATGGTGGCCTGCGGGGCGAACACCGCCTCTCCCCGGACTGGCTGCGTTGGCGCCTGGAACTCAGGCACAGCCCAAGCGGACTCGTGGCACAGCCCTTCGACCCATCCCTGGGCATGCTCGACCCCCTCACAGACCTGACTCTAGGGCCCACAGGCGGCCTCGGTTTTGCTGCCAAGGTGCAGTGGAGTGACCGGATGCGTTTGACCTTTTCCCAAGACCCGGGGCTCCAGAGGGCAGAAGCTGTCGCAAGCATTCATCGGGGCAAGGTCGGACGGATTTATCTCGGTGGCGGCTGGGTGGGCGATCGCAGCCATCCATTTGCCCTGGCGGAGGTGCGCTGGCGGCTCCAAAGAGGAGCCACCGTCTTTGCGAGGGCTCGCCTCCTGGAACGATCCGTCGAAGGTGGGCAACCCAAAGCGGTTACCGATGGCATGCTCGGCATCAGTTGGGCGCTCGCCCTGCAACCGGGCGATTAGGTGCGCAGCCAACTCCTCCTGCTCGGCGCCCTCGGCATCACCTGGGCGCTCCAGGCGAGCACCGCTTGGAACCGCCCCGATGAAGGGGCCCGAACGGAGCTGATCCAATCCCTGAGCAAAGACCATAAGCCCGGTGAGGAAATCGCCTTCTCTCCAGAGTGGGAGTGGGGGTGGGCCCACCGAATTCACGGGGTCATAAAGAAACCGAAACTCCGTCTCGGCCGCCACGACCTTCATCGCCCCCATCGGGGCCTTTGGCTCATCCTAGGTCCCAATTCCTCTTCCCCTCCCGCCACCTTGGGCAGTCCCGAACGCAGCACAAGGTACGGGCCCTACGAGCTTCGCTTCTATCGAGGTGATCAAGGCGCCACCCCGCTCCTTGAAGAAATCGCCTGGGGCCGGTGCCGAACGACGGCACGGCGCACGGCCTGCCGGGAAGGCAAGGGCGAGATCAGGCGGGGTGAAGTGATCTTCGATGGACGCTTTGCCCACGGTTACAAACTCAAACTCCCACCCAGTGGCCAAGCCACCCTGATCATCGACCCCAAAGACGCCAAGAGCCTCGTT
The DNA here is from genome assembly GCA_002722845.1 of Myxococcales bacterium. Classification (GTDB taxonomy): domain Bacteria; phylum Myxococcota; class UBA4151; order UBA4151; family UBA4151; genus UBA4151. The sequence goes on from PBND01000038.1 coordinate 32,026, forward strand.
GGTGGCATCGGGCACACAGATCACGGCGCTCGCCATGGCCAGGCGCCGGTCCAGTTGGCTGTCCGGCAGGGCGATGAGTTGCTCTTTCGCTACGCCTATCAGCCGAAAACAGGCCTGCGCCCCTTTCATCTCCGTCTCGACCGGTCGGCACCTTTGCGTTTCGAATTCTCCACATCGGCGCCCGACCGTAACGAGATGGCCTTGAGCCTGGGGCTCCAATGAATGCCCTCGAGCCCCTCGATCGCCGCTTGGCCTGGTCCCTAGGCATCGGCACCTTCCTCTTGCTTCTCTTCGGTGCGGACAGCGTCGGCTTCACCCGAGATGAAGGTTATTATTTCAAAGCGGCCCGGGACTATGGGCGATGGTTTGATCTAATCTTTAGCCAGCCGTCCCTGGCCTTCAGTCAGGCCGGGATCGATGCCAACTGGAGTTATAATCCAGAACACCCCGTGCTCATGAAGAGCCTATTTGCCCTCTCGGACATCCTCTTCCATCGAAGTCTCGGTTGGGTTTCTGGCCCCACCGCCATGCGTCTGCCCGGCATGGGAATGGCCGGGCTGGCTGTGGCTTTGACCTATGTGCTGGGCCGCCAACTGTTTTGCCGGCCTGTCGGCCTGCTCGCAGCCCTCATGCTCCTCTTCGCACCTCGGTTCTACTACCATGGCCATCTCGCCTGTTTTGACTCGGCAGTCACAGCCCTTTGGGTTGCGGTTGTGCTCGCCTATGTGAACCGGGGTGACTCGGTTTGGGGCCACGTGCGACTTGGTCTCGTCTTCGGCCTCGCCATCGCCACCAAACACAACGCGCTCTTTCTCCCCATCGTCTTCGGTCTTCACTGGCTCTTTTGCCAACGAGATCGGCTGTCTTTGGCCAAGGCAAGACTCCGCCTGCCCCCCATCCCCTGGTGGGTCCTCGCAATGGGCGTCCTCGGCCCCCTCGTCTTCCTCCTGCACTGGCCTTATCTTTGGCCGGCACCCCTCGAACGGGTCTCGTGGTATCTCAGTTTTCACCTTCACCATGAGCATTACCCCGTACGATACTTCGGTGATGGGCTCTGGGAGCCACCGTTCCCGCGGGCCTTCCCCTTCACGATGTGGGCGATCACACTTCCCCTGGTGACATTGGTTGCTGCAACCGCCGGCGTCCTCGCCCAGGCTCGGGAGAGCCTGTCTGCCCTGTGGCATGGGGTCTGGGACCGACAGGAACGAGCCTTTCTCTTGCTCGCCACTGCCCTTTTCCCTCCCCTCCTCATCGCCGGCCCGAAAGTACCGATCTTTGGGGGTACCAAACACTGGATGAACGGCCTCCCCCTGCTGCTGATCATCGCCGCAGCCTGGGCCTGGCCCCACATTCAAAGCCTTGGCCGGAACCGCCGCCCCTTCGTCCTTGCGATCGCAGCCCTGATGGTCCTGCCGGGGGCGGTCACCCTACTGCGTCACCACCCCCATGGCATCGGCAGCTACAGTGAGCTGGCTGGGGGTATCCGCGGCGCCGCAAATCTGGGGATGGAGCGCCAATTCTGGGGTGGTGCCAGCAGGCAACTACTCGATCAACTGAATCGCGAAGCCAAGCCCAAGGCTCGCCTCTTCTTGGACCGAACAAATCTCGATGCCTTTAAGGCCTATCAAGAGATCGGTTACCTGAGGGCGGATCTACGCTTCGCTCGAGGTCCCTCCAGAGCCGACTGGGGAATCAGCTTTCATCAGCCGGATTCCGACTGGGTTCTCAGTCACTTAAGGCAGTCTGGATTCAAGCCGGTTGCAGCCGTTGAGGTTGAAGGGGTACCCATGGCGAGCCTGTTCAAGAAAGAGCCATGAAGTCAGTACTGTACATCAGCAGCAACGAGCAGTTCCGCTCCCTTTTTGCGGGCGCACTGAAACCCCTGGGCTTTAAGGCTTTTCATTACGTCTACAACGCCGACAGTGCGATACGAGCCATGCGGCGCCAAGACTACTCGGTCATTATTTTCCACGAGATCGCCCAAGGCAAACCGAAAGACCTTGTCCCCATCGAGCGCCTGCGCAGCGAAACCAACTGCCCATTGGTGCTCGTGGGCTACCCGGCGAACTTCTTTGACCTCGCAAGACGCTGGAACCAAGAGCAAGAGATAGCCTCTCACCCCAGCGATGAATCGGCTTCGGAGCCGCCAACGGACAGCGACACCGAGACTGAAGAGAGCGAGGGTACGGAGGCAGAAGAGGAGGCCAGCACGCCACCAGAAGAGGTGGCGGAAGACGAGGCATCCGAAGAATCCGGGGATGAGGAGGCAGAAGAAGGCGAAGAGCCCGAAGAGCATCCCTTCGAAAAAAATGTTTTCATCACCCCCTCGCCCATCAGCGCTGCGAACCTGGCAAGCACGGTGCGGGAGGCGGTGACGCCGGCCGACAACCCCCTTGTCGCCCGACTCATCACCCTGCCTGGCTTCAAGGTCTTTTCCGAGCATTCACTCAATTACTTGGTCAGTCACCTCAAGGCCATACAACTGGCGGAAAACGAGGTGCTTTTCGAAGCCGGCCAAGTGGGCAAATCGATGTTCTTCGTCCTCACAGGCAAGATCGATATTCGCATTGATGACGAGACGGTTGAGACCGTGAGCACAGGGGGTATCTTTGGCGAGATGGCGATGCTCGAAGGCGAGCATCGCAGCGCCGACGCCGTCGCATCAAGCCCCGCTCTTCTCCTTGAGGTCAGCAGTGACCAGGTGGAGAAAGGCGACCATGAGTTTCGGTCGATCCTTTATGAAGTGCTCAGTCGGAACCTCGTTCGACGACTCCGGGAAACCAACCGACGGCTTTGGAGTCAGTCTTAGCGGCTTTTCGCCGCGGTGAGAGCGAGAACGATGGCACCACCATCGTGGGGGGGTCCCCCCACCAGGATCGTACTGCCGGGGCGTACCTTCGCCTTCACCTTAAAACCGAGATCACGGATGGAGAGCTTAATTTTCAAGGCTCCATCCTTGGTCATCCCCTTCGTCCGCACGTTGAGCCAGCGGTTGCCAGGGAACTCAAGAGCGATCGTCTCCCGGGAAAAGACCTGCTTTTTGTGCCCATCGAGCAGCTTGAAGCTCCGGTAATTGAGTTGGCCAAGGTCCACCTTGAGGTCCTGCAGTCTCGGGTCAAGACCTGCACCGTCGGTGCGAGCATGGACGACCCGAATCTGAAGCTCGAAAGCATCGGGCTCGACAGCCTTCGCTTCGACGAAACCAAAGACAAGGAACAGGCCAGCGGCCGCTAGAACACTAAAGCTTCTCATCCTTCTTCCTCCGGTGTCTTCGGAGTCAACCAAATCAATTGGTTGTTACTCCCGGGGGCAAGATAAATCATGATGTCGTAATCTTCACTGGCATCAAGATCTTCAATTTCGACCGCACCGGCCGCCATACGAGGCTTGGGTGTTGCAACCTCCGCTTGCTCCACGGCCGGCGGTGACGTCAGCACATTCTGGGTCTCTTCGACCCGATTCAGGCCAAGCCCGACGACCAAAGCCAAACAAGCTGCGACGGCCACTGGGACCGGCCAATGCTGACGGAGTCCCTGGATAAGCCGGTCGAACACGCCCAATTCAGCTTGTGCTTCCTCAGCCCGAATCTCCGCCATCACGCGGGTACGAAGACCCATCGGCACGGGCACATCCAACAAGGATCGAGTCTCCACCTGAATCGCTCGGGCCTCGGCGAGCAACCCTTGGAGCGCTGGCTCCTCCTTCAGTCGCTGCTCGAAAGCCTCAAGTTCGACCCCTTGCAGCTCACTGTCCATGTACAGGTAGACGAGGTCCTGATCATCGAAGGAGTTCATCTTCAGCCTCCTCTCCAACCAGTTCGACCACCTGCTCTTTTAGTTTACGACGAGCATGGAACAGTCGACTCATCACGGTGCCTTTGGGGATCTCCATCGCCTCCGCTATCTCCTCATAACTCAAGTCTTGTACCTCTCGTAGTACAAGGATCTCTCGATGGTTCTCACTCAACTCGGCGAGGGCCTTGTGAAGGACCTTATGCATCTCCCCCCGATGGGTGTGCTCCACGCCATCGACTTCCGGGCGCGCCGTATAGCCGACACCCACTTCAGAGACGCGCCAGCCAACGTCATCGTTAAACTCACTGCTTGCCCGGCGCTTATTGCGTCGGTGGCGGTCGATGTTGAGGTTTTTAAGAATCCGATAAACCCACGTGTAAAAGCTGGCGCCGCCCTGAAAGCGCGGCAGGGCCTTCCAGGCTCGGACGAACACCTCCTGGGTTAACTCCTGGGCCAGGTCGCCATTTCGAGTCAGTTGCAAGGCCACAGCGAACACTCTCCGCTCATACTTCGAGACCAGGGTTTCAAAAGCTCGATGGTCACCGGAGGCTGCAGCCTCCACCAAAGTCTGGTCATCCTCGGTAGACACAGCAGCAACCGGAGCCTTCGACGTTGGTCGTTTCAAGCTTATTCACAGGAAAATCATTCCTTACGCCCCTGGCGAGCATGGCCCGCTTGTGGCAGCCATCGGTTCACAGCCTGGGGAACATCCTCAAGCCCCCTCGGTTTTGCCGAAAACGAGTTGAATGACAATGTCCGCTGCTACAGACGCTCTCAACACATGGCTTCATCGGCAGGTCCGCCGTGTCCGCAGCGCCCGTTTTATGGCCCTTTTTGCCGGCGGCACGCTGGTGGTCGCCCTGGCCTTGGCCTGCTTGGCCTGGCTCCCTATCGCCTGGTTACCCTCAGCGGATACGCTCCTTGGCTTCGGGTTCAGTTTCGTCGTCGCCTTCATCCTTCTGTCCTACTGGCTACGGCCCACGCCGACCGGCCTGCTGAATCAACTCGAAGCCCAACGGCGAGTGGCAGCGCCGCAGATCGCCGCCCTCCGACTGGCCCAGGGTGGCCAAGCGCTCGGCAGTGAATCCGCAGCCACCCTCGCCAAGGAACACGCACTGGCCGGGTTGCCCCCCCATCCGGACTTGGGGCCGCTCACACGATCGCCTTTGCGGGCCACGGGCTATCTCCTTGTGGCAGCCCTTATGGTCGCCGGCCCCGCGGCCTGGCAGATCAGCCAGCGACTGCCCCAACTCGACACGGCGCTGAGCGCCGAGGCCGAAACAGCGGACCAGCCGATCCTGGCCCAAGTGAGCAACCTAGACATCACTTTGGAGTATCCCGGCTACCTGCAGCGAGAGAACCTGCTCCTCAAGGGTAGCGATGGCGACTTGGAGCTCCCCGCGGGCACCCGCGTCAAACTGAGGGCTCAGCCGGAGACGCCCGGTAAGACCCAGCAGGCTGCCGTCTTACTTGAAGGGCATCGAGTCGGTCTCACCGTCCATCCCGACGGTCTTGTCGAGGGTGAGTTTCTTGTTCGGCGCAGCGGCTACTACCGCCTGGCCCTCACCGTAAACGATCAAGAACTGGTTGAGGTGAAGGGGCATCGATTATCCGTCATTCCCGATCAGCCGCCGAAAGTAGAACGACTCTTTCCGAAGGAGCGGGTCGAACTGGATACCCCCGGGCAGGTCGAATATCTTTTTACGGCCGATGACGACCATGGCCTCAAGGGTGTTTTTCTCGTCTATCGCCTTGAGGGCGAGGCCGATGAGCAACGCCGACCGCTGGGCCTGCAAGAGGAGCGGCTTCCCTCCGGCGCCCTCGCCTCCCGACTGCGGCGGCGGGGAACACTCGACCTGGGGACGCTCGGTATGAATCCAGGCGATGTCCTCCACTGGTGTATCGAAGTCGAAGACAACAATGATGTCACCGGCCCAGGCAAAGGCCGGAGCGCATGGCATGAGATCCGCATCTTCGACCCCAGTGGCCGGGAAGAAGAATTACTCGATCGCCTCGAAGCCTACCTCGGCCGACTCGTCGACACGCTCGCCCAACTCCTCCCGCGTAAAATGAGCCCCAAGGAATGGAGCGAGAACTTCCGCACCGAATTGCGACGGGGACAACCACTGGTCAAAGACCTCGCCGACCGCCGCCTTGATCTCGATTCTTTTTCTCGAGCCCTCAAAGAGACCCTGAAGCGGCTGACGAAAGCGCAAGCCGGCTATGCGGCAGGACGACGCAGTCACGAGGCCATGGAAGACCGTCTTGAGCGGGACCTCCTCTACCTGGACGACCTCCTCTCCAAGCGCCGCCTCCAACAGATCAGCGATTACCAGCGGCAGCTCGCCGAGGAGCGGAAGGCCTTAGCCAAAATGATGGCCTCTTACCGGGACAGCCCCGATGACCCGGAGCTCAAGGAGCGCATCCTGGGAAGCATTCAAAGCATGCGGCGGCGACTGGAAAAGCTTGCGGCGCGCATGGCCAAGCTCCAGCGGAAAGTCGGCCGGCAGCACCTCAATGCTGACGCCATGCGCGAAAAGAATCTCGGCGGTGAACTCGACCGCCTTGAAGACCTCGTTCGGGCCGGCAAGGTCGAGGAGGCGATGGACGCCCTCAAAGCGATGAGTGAAAGCCTCACCGAACTCAATAAACAAGTGGATGAAGCGGGTAAGCAGTTCGGTGGCAAAGAATGGCGAGAGCTCAAAGAGAAGGCCGATGAGGTCAAACAAGAGCTCGCGTGGCTCAAAGACAATCAAGAACGGGCACGAAGTCGGTTAAGCCAAGTCCGCAAAGCCCAAGATCAACGTCGCCTCGAGACCATGGGCAATGAACTCAAAGTGTGGCGAAAGGGCCTACAAGATAAGCTGTCGGAAGCTCGAGGCGCCCTGGAGCAAATCCCCAACGAATCGTCGTGGATGAAGGATCTCAAGGAACAGGCTCAGCAGCGACTCAACGAGGCCGACGACAGTCTCGCCGCCGACGCACTCCCCGAAGCGGAGAAAGCAACGAAGGCTGCCCAAGATGCGATCAGCCGCCTGGATTGGGCGCTGGACAACATGAACAATGCAAAAGAGAAGCGGCGGGCGCTGGGCCAAAAGAATAAGGCAACCCGACTCACGAAAGAGGTGAATGAAGAACTGCAGCGGGTGTTGCAGCAAAATAGCCAACCGAGCCGGGCCGAGCGCCAAGCCATGGAGCAAATCGCTGGCAGCCAAAAAGAGATCGGCAAGCGAATGGACCGGCTCGCCGGAAAAATGGCTGAGTTGAACCAAATGGCACCGGTGGTCGGCGACGAAAGCCGCGAGGCGCTGGATCAGGCTCGGGGTGCCTCCGGCAAGGCAGGTCAACGCCTGCGCCAACATCAGAGCATGCAGGCCGATGGCCACCAGGGCGAGGTCCTCAAGGCCCTCGATCAACTCAGCGAGCAATTGGAGGCCAGCGGCGGTGGTGGCCAAGGCAGCGGCATGATGAACCCTTTCGGCAACAAGGGTGCGGGGGGCCAAGGGGGCAAACCCGGCGGCTCCGACGGTCCCAAGGGGAGCCGAGACCGGGTGGAGATCCCCAAAGGGGAAGGCTTTGAGGTCCCCGGGGCCTGGCGAGAAGAGATCTTGGAGGCCTGGCGTGAGGGCGCGCCCGGCGATCACAAGGAGAGCGTAAACGAGTATTACGAGGAGTTGGTTCGATGATGCGTCTTCTCGTCCTCTTGTGTTTCAGTGTCTCGTCCCTGGCTCAGGCCGGGGTCGAGTCCCGGGTGCACCAGCTCCTCAATCAATGGCGAACCAGCGAAGCGGCAACTGAAGCTGAAGCACTGCTCACGACCCTTCCCGATCTTCCCGCCATCCAAGAGGCTGCGGCCCGAGTGAAGTTCTTTCAGGGCCGCTATCAGGATGCGCTCGACCTTTTGCGTCGGGCCCGGGCAGCCGCGAAACGGGAAAGCCCCTTGTTGCCATTGATTCAGGCGACCTTTGAAGAAACTCGGAACCACGTGGCTTACCCGGGCCGCCATTTCACCGTCCACGTGCCCCCCGGCCCCGATCAGGTTCTTGCGGATTACTTGCATGAAGCCCTCGAAGAGGCCCTTGCTCGCCATGGCCCACGCTTCGGTGTGACCGTAAAGGAGCCCATTCGGGTCGAGGTCTACTCCAGCCTCGAGAGCTTTGCGCAGGTGAGCACCCTAAGTTTGGAGGCCATCAAGACCTCAGGAACCATCGCCCTGTGCAAATTCGACCGCTTGATGCTGGTGACCCCCCGGGTCACCTTGAGGGGCTATGACTGGCTCGACACGGCCAGTCACGAATTGATCCACCTCTTGATCTCCCGGCGCAGCCACAATTCGGTCCCCGTCTGGCTTCACGAAGGCCTGGCGAAATACCATGAGAGCGGTTGGCGAGGTGATTACGGTGAGCCCCTCGCACCCTACGCTGCCGAGCTCCTTGCCAAGGCGATTCAGAAGGACGAGTTGATCAGTTTTGCTCGGATGAGCCCGTCCATGGCCTTGTTGCCAAGCCAAGAGGCGACAGCGACGGCCTTTGCCGAAGTCAAAACGGCCATCGAGTACATGCTGGAACAAAAGGGTGATGGCGTTGTGATCGGCTTGATGGACGGCATCCGGGAAGGCAATGGCCAGCTAGACCCGGCCTTCGAAAAGCTCTTCGGTACCGACCTTAAGGGCTTTGAGAGCTCGTGGACTCAATGGTTAAAAAAACGCCCAATGGAAACGGTCACTGGTGCTCGGAAGTCCGCACTTGAGTTCGGGCGTAACCGAAGCTCTGCTGACGACACCGACCCTTCCCGCCCTGATGGCCCGGCCGGGCGACGGGCTCGGTTAGGAGACATGCTGTACCGACGGGGTCACCACGAAGCGGCGGCGATCGAGTATCAGCGGGCCGTCGACAAAGCGGGAACTGGCTACCCAGGACTCGTCCACCGCCTGGCCGATTGCCTCATCGCAACGCGGGCCTTCGACGCGGCCCGGGACCTCCTCAACCGCAGCGCAAAACAAGCACCGGATGATCCCCGCACGTGGATCTTACTGGGGCGGCTCGGCCTGCGGGCCGAGCGCTGGCAGGAGTCCCGTCAGGCCTATGAGGAAGCGAACCGAATCAACCCCTTTGACCCGGAGGTTCACGACGCCCTGGCCCAACTGGGTATTCGGCTGCAGGATGATGCGCTGCATCAACGGGAGCTGCGGGCGAAGGCGAGATTAGAAGGCGCGGAACGGCCCAAGGCCGCGAGCCCAAAAGAATCGGTCACGCCGACAAAAGACGCCGCTTATCTCACGCTGGTCACAAGCCCTTGGGCCGAAGTGCTCATCGATGACCAGGCCATTGGACGGGGAACGCCACTGACGGACTATCCCTTGACCCCAGGAACCCATGAAATCGAATTGCGAAACACAGCCCTTGGTCTCAAGAAGCGCCTCAAAATCACGCTCAAACCAGGGCAGCGTCTACATAAAGAACTCAAGCTAGGGAGAGAAAAGGATGCCCTCGACAACCCCATTGAATGAGGAGCGCCTCGCCGCGCTACAAACGAGCATGGGTCGACTCCGTGACTCCGTCGGCCAGCGCGTTGTGGGACAAGATCAAGTCATCGAGCAATTGCTGGTCTGTCTTTTGGGCAGTGGTCATGGACTCTTTGTGGGCGTCCCCGGCCTCGCAAAGACGCTCCTCGTCCGCAGTGTGGCCGAAAGCCTCGGGCTGAGTTTTAATCGAATTCAATTTACGCCAGATCTCATGCCCGCCGACGTTCTTGGCTCCGAAGTCCTCGAAGAGGATCGGGAGAGCGGCCAACGGGGTTTCCGCTTCCTGCAAGGGCCAGTGTTCGCCCAACTGCTCCTCGCCGATGAGATCAACCGGACACCACCGAAAACCCAATCTGCGCTGCTCCAGGCCATGCAGGAGAAAATGGTCACCGTCGGAGGCCAGGATCACAGCCTCCCCCGCCCATTTCACGTCTTTGCCACGCAGAACCCCATCGAACAGGAGGGGACATACCCCCTCCCGGAAGCCCAACTGGATCGCTTCATGATGCAGATCCGTGTGGCCTATCCCAGCGCTGAGGAAGAGTTGGCCATCGCGCAACTTTCAAGTCGGGACTTGGAACAGGCTCTTGAGCCCGTGCTCTCCACCGATGAGCTCGCCTCCTATCAGGACCTCGTCGGGAGCGTCGCTGTGGACGAGCAACTGGTTCGACAAGCTGTCGCGCTGGTGCGGAGCAGTCGGGCTGGAGACCAATCACCCGACTGGGTTTCGGACTTGATCCGCTGGGGCGCAGGCCCCCGGGCCAGTCAATTTCTACTCCAGGCCTGCCGGGCCCGGGCCCTTCTCCACGGTCGAGCAGCTGCGGACCGCGACGACCTGCGGGCCCTTGGCCCAGCGGTATTAGGGCATCGTTTGATCCCCAGCTTCCGAGCGGAATCAGAAGGGCTGTCCGGTGAGGACTTGGCTCGCCAGTTGCTCGAGGAACAAAGCGATTGAGCGAAGAGGATCTCTCCATCGAGGCCCTGGCTCATCTCGGGGCCCTACGGTTTCAAGTTCAACGGCTGGTTGAGGCGGCCGTCGACGGCCTCCACGACGCCAGAGGCCTCGGCGGTGCCGGCGAGTTCATCGAGCATCGACACTACCGACTGGGCGATCCCCCCCGCCGCATCGATTGGCGGGCAACGGCCCGACGGGACGCGGTGATGGTCCAAGAACTCCGACCGGAAAAGCGCCTTGAGGTCGCGGTCCTCGTCGACACCTCAGGGAGCATGGCCAGCGGGGAGCCGACCAGCAAACTGCGCTACGCCTGGTGGCTTGGCTTAGGGGCGGCCTACATCGCCCAGCGCACGGGGGATGGGGCAGGCCTTCACCTCCTCGCGGGAGATGGGCGCTGGCGGCGTCGACTGCGAGCCGGGCTTGCGGAGTTGGCCGCGTGGACTGAGGAACTCGAAAATATCGAGGCCAGCGGCCAGACAGACTTGAGCGGCGCCATCGGCGAAATCGGCAACAGCATGGGGAGCAAGGGGCTGTTAATCGTCATCTCAGATCTCCTTGAGGCCGATGATCAATTTTGGCGCGGTTTGGGTGAGTTGCGGCAGCGAGGCTGGCACTGCGCCGTGGTCCGACTGCTGGCCGCCGAAGAGGTGGACTTCAACTTTGAGGGTGGGGTTCGTTTCGAGCCGATCGAACGGGGTGAGGCCCTCACCGTTGACGCCCAGGCAATCCGTTCTGCCTACTTGGAGGAGCTCGCTCGCTTTGATGACGAGTGCCGAACCCGGGCCGCGGAGGCCGGGGCCCACCTGCTCTTGGCCCGCAATGATGATTCGCCCGTGGCCATCCTCAGGCAACTGACCCGGGAGCAACTCCGTTGAACTGGCTCGCTGCGGCAGCCTGGCCCTTGGCCCTCCTCATTGCGGCCCCCCTGGCCATTCACCTCCTCTCCCGCCGACCACCGCGCCCCCAACCCTTTGCACCACTTCCTCTGCTGGAAAGGGCGATGAAAAGGGAGCGTCGACGTATTCGACTCCGCCGGCTCCTCTTGCTGGCCTGTCGCACGCTGGCTGTCGCGGGGCTCTGCCTGGCCGCATTGTTACCCATCTTGGGTCTGCCGCCGGAGGGGGACCGAACCGACCGGGGGCCGATCACCCTCATCATCGATGGCAGTGGCTCGATGGAGGCCAAAAACGACCGAGGACAACGATTCTTTGATCTGGCCGTCGACTTCGCTGAAACCCAAGCTCGAAGTCGCCCCGTGGCGCTGGTCTATTGTGGTGTGGAGGGTCAGGCCTTCCTGCAGGAGCAACCGGTTCCCGGCCTTCAACCCCGCACCCTCCTCGGCGACAAGAAGCCCCTCGGCTACGTCGACCTGGATCGCTGTGTCAGCGGGATCGAAGGACAAAGCCTCCTCATCACCGACGGCTGGGGTGCCAGCACCGCCAGTCAAGCCACTCACCTGGTCAGCAAAGCGGATGAAAGGGACAATGCGGGCCTTGGCGCAGTGCGGGTTCGGCCTCTTTCGCGCGGCATGGTCGAATTGGCTGTGACGGTTCATGGCAGTCCGGGGCCGCGCCGGCTGCAATTGTCAGAGGCCGGGCAGGTCAAAAGCACGGTGCGCCTCGAAGTGGCCGCCCACGGCCTGGGTGAAGCCCTGCTGACCCTTCGCCTTGAGCCCGGTCATCACCGACTGGCTCTCGAACTCGAAGAAGACCGCTGGGTGGAGGACAACAAGCGAGAGTTGGGCCTCACCATGCAAGGCCCCACGCGGGTTCTTGCCGTCAACGGGGACGCCCGCAGTGTCGACTACCAAGATGAACTCTTCTATCTGCGCCAAGCGGCCCATGCCCTTGGCACCCGAGACCCCTTTGATTTGACGGAAGTCAGCCTGGGCGAGGAGCGACAGGCTCCCTTGCAAGAGGCCCAAGTCGTCCTTTTGGCCGACAGTTCCCAGCTCGACGTCGCCTTTGTGGCCGAACTGCGAGCCTTTGTGGAGCGGGGCGGCGGGCTGATCGTGAGCGCCGGTCCCCGCATGGACCCAGTGGGTCTCAACGGCAGCCTTGATGACCTACTGCCGGCGCCGATTCGCTCTCGCTGGATGGCGCTCGACGTGGACGGACGCCCCTCCAAGAAAGCCGCAATCTCCGTGGCTGTTCCCGAGGACCCCGCCTTTTTTGGCGAGCTCGGATTGGAGCGAGCCCAAGGACTCCTAAGGACTCAGGTCTGGGGTGGTGTGAATCTACAAGAAGGGGGTGTTGTGCGCTGGCGTCTCAGTGACGGTCGGCCCCTGCTGGTCACTGCCCAAAGAGAGCGGGGACGGATCGCCGCTCTCAGCACGAGCCTGGATCGGGATCTTTCAGACTTGGCCATCCGCCCGGGCTTCGTCCCCTTGCTCCGCGGCTTACTGCGGTGGCTTGCAGGTCAATCGGCCGGTGGACTCGACGCTGACCTCCGGCGTGGCGAAGGCTTCACCCGGCCGATGGGAGGACAAGAAGTCACCTGGATCGGCCCCCAAGGGCAGCGGGTTCGAAGCCCGATCGAAGGGGGCCAGCTCCGATTTCAACCGCCCGAGATGGGGCTCTGGCGGGCCCAGGGTGTCGAACTGGGGGTCGAACTAAGAACCGATGAGCGGGAAAGCCGACCCATGAGCCAGGCCCAACGCCAAGCGCTCGCTGGCAGTGGCGGCGGCCCCGATCAGGGACTACCCCTGTGGCCCTTCCTGTTGGTCCTGGCGATGCTGGCGATGCTCATGGAGAGCTGGCTGACCGTCCGAGAGGTGAGGGCTGCGGGTCACTAGCCCCGATCAAACTCAGTCGGGTCGAGCCCCAAATCGCGGGCGTCAGCCAAGTCGAAGCGGGTTCGCTTGAGAACGGCCTGGGCCCCGGCAAGGGTGGGGGCCGAAGGGCTTCCGACATAGCGCTGAATGGTCGCCTCAACCCGCCGACTTGCCGCGGCCACCTTCGATGCGAGGGGGCCGGACTCGGCCAAACGGACCAGTGTCTCAAAGGCTTCCTCAACCCGATCTCGACGGCGACAGACGAGGAACAAATCTACGCCAGCCTCGACCCCTAATGTGACGGCTTCGGCCATGCCGTAACGCGCCGCAATCGCGGCCATTTCCAGGTCATCACTAATGATCAGGCCCTGGTAACCATACTGCCGGCGAAGGATGCCCAAGGCCTTCGGGTCGAGGGTGCTCGGGTGATCCGGATTCCAGGCTGGCACCAAGACATGGGCTGTCATCATGCTCGCCAAATCGCTCTGCGCCGCAGCCCGAAACGGCGCAAGCTCAACGGAAGCCATTCGTTTGAGGTCATGATTCAGGACGGGAAGGGTGAGGTGCGAATCTGTGTCGGTGTCACCATGCCCGGGGAAGTGTTTCCCGCAGGCAGCGACCCCCATCTGCTGTAGCCCCCGAGCAAAAGGCAGAGCCAGGCGAATCACCTCCTCGGGTGTGCGGGCAAAACTCCGATCACCGATCACTGGGTTTTGTGGGTTCGTATTCACGTCCAAAATGGGTGCGAAGTTCATGGAAAATCCCAGGGCCGCCAGCTCCCGTCCAAGCAATGCGCCGGCCCGATAACAGAGATCCTCCCGCCCCCGCTGGCCCAGCACCTCCATGGCCGGCAAATCCGTGGTGATTCCCCGTAAGCGCCGAACACGTCCCCCCTCTTCATCCACAGCCAACAGGGCCGCGCCCCGACTCAAGAGTTGCCCGTTTAAGGCCAGGAGTTGCTCAAGCCCCTCCACGTTTCGCCGAAAGAGGATGGTGCCCGCCAAGCCCTGGCTTAAGAGCTTCAGGATGTAGTCCGGCGCTTCGAGTCCATCAAAGCCAGCCATCAACAGACGGGCGGCGATCCGTGTGGGTTTCATCAGGTGCTCCTGCTATCCAAATGATCGCGCAAGCCATCCCCAAGGCAGTTAAAACTGAGGACGGCCACAGCGATGGCGATGCCCGGCGCGATGGCAAGATGAGGGGCGACCAGAAGATACTGAGCGCCCTCATCCAGAAGTGCTCCCCAACTGGGGGTGCCCGGAGCGACTCCGAGGCCGAGAAAGGAGAGGGCTGCCTCACCAAGAATTGCGCCCCCCAGACCAAAGCTAACATGCACCAGCACAGGCCCCAGAATGTTCGGCAGCAGATGCTTGCGAATGATCCAAAGGGGGCCAGCCCCGAGGGCTCGGGCGGCCTGGACATACTCCCGCTCCCGAATCGTAAGCACCTGCCCTCGGACCAAGCGAGCATAGCCCACCCAGCCCGTCACCGAGAGGGCGAGGATCACATTGCCCAAACTCGGTGGCAGGATAGCAGCGATGTAAATGGCCAATAAAATGCCAGGAAACGCGAGGAGAACATCGATGATCCGCATCACGACCATATCGAAGAGGCCGCCGAAGTAACCGGCGACAAGCCCCACGCCCAAGCCCACGGTGAGACCGATCGCCACCACGGAAAATCCCACAAGCAGGCTCACGCGGGCACCGTGGAGTAACCAACTCCAAACATCGATGCCGTTGACGCCTGTACCAAGGCCACCGGCCAGGCTCGGCGCCATCAATTCCCGGGTGATGTCGATATCTTGAGGCCCATAAGGGGCGAGCCACGGACCGAGAACGGCGGCGAGGAGGACCAAAAGGGTGCCGGCGATACCGACCCGCAGCAGGGAGAATGCGGACTTCATAGCCGCACCCTTGGGTCTGTCAGGCCATAAAGCAGGTCGACGACCAGGTTCACCATGACGTAGATACCAGCAATCAGCAGAACCACAGCCTGAACAACGGGAAAGTCCATCTTCTGGATTGAATCGAGAAGAAGGGTCCCAATCCCGGGCCAATTGAAGATTTTCTCGGTGACCACGGCGCCGGCGAGCAAGCCCCCCATCTGCAGGCCAGCGATGGTGATGACGGGGATGAGGGCATTCCGTAAGGCATGGGTCCCGATCACAACCCGCTCGGCCAACCCCTTCGCCCGGGCCGTGCGGACATAATCGGCGCCGAGCACCTCGAGCAGGCAAGCCCGAGTCATGCGAGCCAGCATCGCAGCCATCGCTGTCCCCAAGCTCAACACGGGTAAAACGAGCCCCCGCCAGCCCGCATCGGCGCCGCCCACGGGAAACAGGTCATTTTGCACCGCAAAAACCAAGAGCAGCACGGGCCCCAACCAGATCCTGGGAATGGCGACGCCAAGGTACGCAAAGAGCAAGGCGAAGAAATCGATCACCTGCCCCCGCAACCCCCGCTTTCGGTTGAGGGCAGCGATGATCCCCAGCCCAATTCCTAAGCTCAACGACAAGGCCACGGACAACAGGGCCAGGATCACCGTGTGCGGCAAGGCTTGGCCGATCATTTCGAAGACGGTGGTGTCGCTGCGGTAGCTGCGTAACTCGCCGGTCACCAACTGCTTGAGGAAGAGCCCATATTGAACGGGAAAGCTGCGATCCAAACCCAGGTCTCGGGTTAACTTCTGGCGGTCCACTTCGTGGGCTTCTTCGCCCAGGATGAGGTCAACGGGATCTCCGGGGACCAGGCGAAGGGTGGCACTGACAAGGAGGCTGGCGCCAAACAGAACGCCCAAAATTCCCGGGAGGCGCCGTAGGAAGATCTGAATCAAGGTCATCAGCACCCTCATGGCTCCCTCCTTTTGGCACCCAAAAGGCCTGTAAAGCTGCCGGAAGGCTTGAGCACGATGCCCTGCCAGGCCGTATTCACCACCCAGACTCGGTCCTCATGCCATAAGCTGATGTAAGGCAGGTCTTCAGCGAGGAGCCTTTGAATTTCATCAAAGAGGGGCTTGCGCTCTGCCTCCCCCGAAAGACCGCGGGCCTGATCGATAAGCTCATCGACGCGAGGACGGCTGTAACTTCCCCGGTTCCCGCCGGCCCGACGGCAAAGTCCAGGCTCGGTGGCTTCGCACTGGCTCGCCCCTTGCCGTCTGCAGCCCTCACCACAGGTACCGGCCGCCATAGAACAGACCTTCGCCGTGCAACTGTATCGCCTTTTGGTCTCGTTGCCGCTTTCATACGCACCGGGGCAATCCCGGTGGTGGCGACAGGGAGGCCCTGCTTCCTCCGGGATAAAGTCACTGTGAAAAACCCACTCCAGCAACATCGGGTTCCGCACCTCGGTCCACTCCATGCGAACCATTTGAAAATTTCGCCTTTTGACCTGTTGAAACAGGCTCGGAAAGTCGTTCACGCGCAGATCGACCTCCACACCGATGCGATGGAGTTGACCCTTCAAGACAAGGGCGAGGGCCCGGGATGCTTTCTCGGGGGTACAGCGGAGCTCTAAGCGCAAAACCTTTCGCTCATCATTGCCGGTGGGGTCATCGAGGAGGTCGGGGTTGGTGCGGTAATCGACGCTGGCGAGGAGGGCTGCCGCCTGGCGGAGGTCCGGCACCATCGGCTCCAAATGGCTGGCGTGAGCCCAGTGCTGGGGCGGCATCATCCCGACGCTGGGACGGGCCAAACCAAGATATTTGTGCTTGATGATCCCGGGCCGGTCGATGGCCAGGGCCAGGGCCCGCCTAACCTCTTTTTTGCCCAGCGCGGGCACCTCCAGGTTCAAGCCAAGGTACGAGTAGCCCAAGCCCGGCTGATTGAGGAGCTTCAGGTCAGACTCCCGGGCGAGCACCGCGAGCAGGGGGCGTGCAGGGGTCGTCAAAAGGACGTGGCTCCGCCCCTTCAACATTTCGAGAATACGGGTGTTCTCATCCTTGACCACCCGCAAGATGAGGCGCTCGAAGGCGAGCGATGGCTCGAAACGCTGCAAGTGAATCTCCCGGTCGCCAATGCGCTGGGCAAAGGCCAAGGGCCCCGTCCCGCTGGGGTGACGGGCGAAAGCCTTGGGGTCTATCTCCGCACAGGATTTTTCGAGAATCCCAAGGGTCCCGTTGCCCTCAAGCCAATTGGGCAGATCCCGTTGCAGTTCAAAGTCGACGATTAAGCCCTTCGGATCCGGTGCTGTCACCCCTTTGAGATCAGCCCAGATATTGAGCTTTCGGCTCTCGACCTGGGGGTCTCGGATGCTCTCATAGGAGTAGATCACATCTTCGGCCTTGAGCATTCCACCCTTTGTGTCGTCGTAGCAGTTATGAAAGCGCTGACCGGAACGCAGTTGGATGCGAATCCGACCGGACTGACTGGTATCGATGGTTTTGGCGAGGTCAGGCTGGATGGAGAGATCGTCGGACAAATGAACGAGCCCTCGAAAAATCAATTGCTGGGTCCGGGTTTCGACGGCAGAGCTTCCGCGTCGGGGGTCCAAAGACTCAGGGGCACTGTCCAAAAGGACGACCAGAGCCTCAGTCTCCCGCTGCTCTGCGCACGCGGTCAGCAAAAGAGCGAGTAGGAGGAGGCGGTCCATGGGCGAGGTGGTAGCAAGTCGAAGGACCTTGGCCAAGCGGCAGCGAATCGCCCTGGCCTCAACCCTTGCACTTTTGGCCCTCATACCCACTGCCTGGGTGCTGTTTAGCGGCGCCCGGCCCGCCATTGCAGCCACCGAAGGAAAACAGGGAAATACGCCACCAGCTGCCGCGGTCAGCGCCGGCAGTGGGAAAGCGGCGGCACCGGCCCAGACGGCTGGGGAGGCCATCAGCGAAGTTCTCCGTCATCCGATCCTACGAAATGCCCAGGTTGGTCTCATGGCCGTCGATCTCGACCGGGGCCGAACGATCTATGCCTACGAAGCCGACCGACTGCTCAACCCAGCCTCGGTCGTGAAGCTCTTTACGGGGACCGCGGCCCTTCAAATTCTTCGCCCAGAGTATCGCTTTAAGTCCTCGGCCTGGACGACGAAAAAGCTCGATCAAAAAGGGACGCTCGCCGGCAATCTTTTCATTCGGGGTGGCGGGGACCCCACCCTCGTCTCCGAACGAATGTGGCTTTGGGTCACCGAAATGCACCACCTAGGCCTACGTCGGGTCGAGGGCGATCTCGTCATCGACGAGAGCTTCTTCGACGGTGACCGAGTCGGCCCCGGCTATGAAGAAGAAAACACGGACTTCGCCTACATGGCGCCCACGGGTGCGCTGTCGATCAACTTCAATGCCCTCGGCGTCTACATTCGCCCGGCGGAAACCGCCGGGCAGTTGGCGAAAGTGAGCATCGAGCCCCAGATTCCCTTTTTCGAGCTCGACGCCAGGGTACAAACCAAAGCCCGCGCCGGTCGCTACCTACTCGTTGGCAGCCATCCGAGAGCCGATGGTCGCCAAGAAGTCAAAGCCCGGGGCTGGATCGGCAAAGACGAGAGCATGAAGGTGATCTGGCGCAAGATCGACAATCCGCCAATCTACGCGGGCGAGACCATGAAAGACCTGCTGCGACGGCGGGGCATCCAGGTCACCGGCAAAGTCCGCGTGGGCAAAGTTCCGAAGGATGCCCTCCCCTTTCATACCTTTGTGAGTCGGCGCCTCAGCGAGGTCCTCGATGACCTGAACAAGTACTCCAACAACTTCGTTGCGGAGATGATCGTAAAAACCATCGGCGCCGAAACGATGGATGGCCCCGGCAGTTGGAAGACAGGCACCGAGGCGATCCGGCGGTTCTTGAAGCGAGATGTCGGCATCCAACCGGACACTTATGTCCTGCGCAATGGCAGTGGCCTCAACGACACCAACCGCTTTACTGCGGCCCAGGTCGTGCGCCTCTTGGACTACATTTACCGTACTCGAGAGATCGCCTATGAGCTGATCCCATCTCTTGGTGTTGCTGGGGCTTCGGGCACGGTCCGCAAGCGAATGACCAGCGATCTATCCCATCACAAGGTACGGGTGAAAACGGGAACACTCACCGGCGTCACCGCCCTGAGTGGATATGTCATGAGTCGGGACCGAGAGGTCATCGCCTTTGCGATTGTCGCCAACGGGCTCAAGGTCAGCAGTCGTCGAGCCAGTGCGGTCATCGACCGGATCGCTGAGGCACTCTCCGGGCTCCCCCTCGAAGGGGGCCCCACAACCTTAGCGAAGCCCCTCGTTCGAGGAAAACCCTAAGGCTCAACTAGAACGGAATCGGGTCGTCGTCGTAGCCACCGGATGAAGGGGCTTGCGAGCCGCCACCCCCCTGGTCACCGCCACCGCCGTAGCCACCGCCACCCGAGGGGTTGCCACCGCCATAGCCGCCGCCACCGTAGCCGCCACCGCCATCGCTACCGCCGCCTGAGGGACCACCGCCGCCGTAGCCGCCACCACCATAGCCACCGCCGCCCGAGGGGCTGCCACCACCGTAGCCGCCACCGCCGCCCGATGGGCTGCCACCACCATAGCCACCGCCGCCACCGCCACCGTAGCCGCCACCGCCGCCACCGCCGCCACCGCCATCGCGCCCGAGGAACATGATTTGGCGACAAACGACCTCTGTGCGTCGACGGTCGTTACCGTCTCGGTCGGTAAAGCTTCGGGTTTGCAGCCGGCCTTCAACGTAAACCTGACGCCCCTTGCGGAGCCATTGACCGGCATTTTCGGCATCACGGCCCCAGAGGACCACATCCACCCACTCGGTTCGGTCGCCCCAATTGCCCTCGCCGTCCTTCACTCGCTCAGTGCAGGCCAAACGAAGATTGCACACGGCATTGCCTGAGTTGGTGTGGCGAACCTCGGGATCATTGCCGAGATTGCCCACCAAAATGACCTTGTTGACACCTTTCGCCATGGTCTTCTCCTTCGCAGTCGACCCTAAGGGGGGGGACTGACATTTTTCCTCCTGCCCCATATCGAGCCGGGCCCCCATCGGCTAGGGCGTTCTGTCCAAGCACTGACCGGGCTAGGAAGCGCTTCGCCCGAAACCAGCGAAGCGGGTTAGACATGGCCCCTAGGGCCGGGGCTGCGCCGCTTCAGAATCGAGTAAATGCCCGATGGTAAACTGCTCCGGCTCATCCTGGCCTTGAGCCAAGCCCTGCGATCTCGCTAATGGAGCGAAGTCGGCCCAATAGGTTCTTGGCCGTTCACACAGCCATTCTTCGTTTTCGATTGGCTGACGCGAAAATAATCACCAGGCCCGAAGGGGCAAAAGGGGAAAACGGGTGAGCGAGCGAGTCGGTCTTCCTTATGATCTCGAAGCGGAACGGGCCCTCCTCGGAGGCCTGATGCTCGCCTATGAACTGGACCCTGAACAGATCCGCAATCTGTCGCCCGAAGATTTTCATGCCGCCGACAACCGAGAGATCTTTCGGGTGATTGCCGAAGCGATCGAAAGCGGCGCCGATTCCATTCCGAGCCTGGCGGTCGTGGACCGGTTGCGCCAGGCTGGCGCCTTGCAGGCTGCGGGCGGCGCGGAAAACATCGACCGAATCGTCGAAGAGCAGATGGTGCCCAAAGCGGGGATTGCCGAGGCTGCGGCCGTGGTGCAGCGACTCTCCCAGCTGCGGCAGCTCATCATGACGGCCCGGGAGATCATCGAGACCGCCCAAGACAAGAGTATCGACCTCGATAATGCGGTGGAACGGGCGGAAACTGCGGTCCTCGCCATCCGCGAGCGGCGCAGTGGCGAAAACCCCATGCGCTCCATGGTGACCATTTCCAAGTCCCTCGCCGAACGCATGGC
Source organism: Myxococcales bacterium (assembly GCA_002722845.1). Classification (GTDB taxonomy): domain Bacteria; phylum Myxococcota; class UBA4151; order UBA4151; family UBA4151; genus UBA4151. The sequence goes on from PBND01000038.1 coordinate 52,834, forward strand.
GAAAGGAGATTGGGGCAGCGACCGCGGCCTACGGACCGGCTTTGAGCGCTTAGATCACCAGCTCGGCGGGTTTTGCCCAGGCCATGTCATCATTCTCGCGGCTCGACCGGGGGGCGGCAAAACCTCCCTAGCCCTGACCATGGCTGCCCGTTCAGCAGCCCTTAACCAATGCGGCGTGGCCTTTTTTAGCCTGAAAATCCCCGGCGAAGAACTGGTCGAGCGCCTCCTCGCCAGCCTGGCCCGCCTCAACATGCACGGTCTAAAGCGAGAACCACCGCTGCCAAACAAAGACCCTGAGCAGTACTACCGGGTGATGAACCAGCTCAGTGATGCCCTCGCACAACTGGATCAGTGCACTTTAGAGGTCGATGACAGCCCAGGCATCTCGCTCGCTGATTTGCGCCAACGAGTCCGCCGCTACAAGCGCACCCTTGCCAAGGAGCAGCCAGACCGCCCCCTCGGCTTGATCGTCATCGACTACCTCCAACTCATGAAGGCCCCCAACCTAGGCTCTGGCGCCAACCGGGAGCAACAGGTGGCCTACATCTCCAAAGGGCTAAAGACCCTGGCCAAAGAAGAAAAGATCTGTGTTCTCGCCCTGGCCCAGCTCAACCGCGGCGTGGAAAAAGAGGGTGCGGTCAGCGAAGATGGCAAGACCAAGAAGAAACGAGAGCCCGTGTTATCGGATCTGCGCGAATCCGGTTCCATCGAACAGGATGCCGATGCGGTCCTCGCAGTCCATCATCCCGATGAAGACGAAGAAGAAGCCGACGCCAACCGGGGCCCCGGTGATCCGAACAATGCGGTCCTCCTGCTCTTGAAGAACCGGCACGGACCTCGCAAGCGCATCAAGATGAACTTCTTTAAGCCGTGGACCCTCTTTACGGAGCAGGTGGATCCGGAAGCCAGCCCTGAGGCCCCCGTGGTGCACTGATGGACGAAGTACTGCAGGAACTCCGCGCTCAGGGCTTTGAGCGCTGTCACCGTCACATCATCATGTACCCCGACCTGAATGCCCAAGGTCGACTCTTTGGCGGGCGCCTCCTCGAGTGGATCGACATCGCGGTGGCCGGATTCGTGTTCGACCGCACCGGCACCCGAGACATCGTCACGGTCAAGTTTGGCGAAGTGATCTTCGAAGCCCCAGGGGAAGTGAATGACGTGGCAGAGATCTGGTGTCGACAGATGCGCCTTGGGCGCAGCAGTATTCAGGTCGAAGCCCGGGTGATGGTCAACCCAGGATCCGATAAACCCAGGCACCTCATCTGCCGCAGCGATGTCACTTTCGTCCACATCGGTGCCGAGGGCCGAAGCAGCCCTTGGACGCAAGCGATGCGGGACCGAGCCCTTCAAGAGAGGAGCTAGGCTTGCTCCTCGCTCCCTCCTGACTTATCGATCAGCCCATGATCGGCAGCATCGCTGAATACCGCCGGCTCTTGGACGCGGCGCTCGCGCAGGGCAAGGTCTACATCCATCTGGATGCTCGGGTGGCGGGTGTTGATCTACCCGAGGGACTCGTCGGTCAGAAGCGAGTTCCCCTGGTCCTGAGTCGCCGCTACCCACAAATCGAGTTGGATCTCGGCGATGAAGCCATCGCTGCCACCCTGCGCTTCAAAGGGGTCCCCCATCGCTGCCGTATTCCCTGGGTCGCCCTATTGGCGATTCTGCCCACAGCCCCTGTGCCCGGCTTTGATCTACCCAGCGCCGATGGGCCAGCAAAGCAAGCGGAAGCGCCCCAACTACAAGTGCTTGAGGGTGATGGAACGGGCGAAAAGAAGAAAGAGCGCCCCCGGCTTCGCCTCGTTCAGGATGACGAAGACGAGCCCCCTGAGGACCCCTGATCGAGCTTTGACCACCGCGACCCTTTTGACAGGCGCGCGCAAGGGCCACTAGACTCACTGGGTAACAACCAACGCCCTGTTTGGGGATCTATGAACCAGCGAATTGGCGAACTTCTTGTCCGCGAAAACCTAATCAACCTGGCCCAGCTGCAAGAAGCCGAAGCCGAAACCCGAGAAACGGGAGACCGATTAGGCTACGCCCTGACCAAGCTGGGCTACATTGAAGCCTCCGACTTAAGCGAGTTCCTCGCCCAGCAGTATGGCGTCCCCTCCATCGACCTGGATCAGTGGGAAGTGGACAAGGACATCATCGATCTCCTGCGGGGTGAAGATGCCCGTCGATTAATGGTGGTCCCCGTCAATGCCACATCCAGTGGCCTCATTACGGCCATGGTGGATCCAACGGATCAGGATGCCATCGAAGACTTAAAGTTCATTACCCGTCGCCCCATCATCCCCGCTGTGGCTCCAGAAGGTCAGATCCTCGCTGCCCTCGACAAATATTACGGTAAAAAAGAGGAGGGGGGAGGACCGATCTCCGCCGGCTACGACGTGGACTAGGTCCTCGAGGAGTTCGGCGATGTAAGCTTCGGTAAGGAGGACCTCTCCGAAGATGGCGTTAATGATCTGATGGAAGCGGCCGATGAAGCCCCCGTCATCAAACTGGTGAACCTGATCCTGCTCGAGGCCATCAAGCGAGACGCCAGCGATATTCATGTGGAGCCCTACGAAAAGGATTTCCGGATTCGCTATCGCATCGACGGCGTTTGTTATGAACACATGCGCTTGCCGGTAAAACTCAAGATGGCCGTCACCTCTCGTTTAAAGATTATGTCCAACTTGGATATTGCCGAACGGCGGCTTCCCCAGGATGGTCGTATTAAACTGAAACTTGGCAAAGGTAGGGAGATGGACTTTCGAGTCTCGGTGCTCCCCTGTCTTTTTGGTGAAAAAACCGTCCTCCGCCTTTTGGATAAGTCCAATCTCCAGTTGGACATGACCAAGCTCGGCTTTGAGCCCGAGCCCTTGGAGGTCTTCAAAAGAAAGATTCACCTCCCCTATGGGATGTGCCTGGTGACTGGGCCCACGGGTTCTGGAAAAACGACAACATTGTACTCGGCCCTCTCCGAACTCAATACACCGGAAATCAATCTTTCGACGGCCGAAGATCCCGTGGAGTTTAACCTGGCTGGCATCAATCAGGTCCAACAACACGACGAGATCGGCTTGAACTTCGCGGCGAGCCTGCGGTCCTTCCTTCGTCAGGACCCGGACGTCATCATGGTGGGTGAGAT
>PBND01000039.1 GCA_002722845.1 Myxococcales bacterium
CGTCAAACTTCACCCGCCGCTTCTTGCCGCTGAAGCCACGCTTCTTGACCGACTTCACCCCACGCATATTGGACAGCATGGCTTTCACCTTCTTCACATCACGGAACTTCACACCCGTGATGGTCAGCGTAATCCGCACCCCGCTCGACGACTCACTGGACCAGGTCTTCGTCAGACCACTCACCAGTTGCGCAGCACTGGACTTACCAGCCCGCTTCAGTGCGTTGGGTGCAGCACCACCAATCGAAGTTCCGGGGACGTGGGCCGTCGCAGAACTCGTTGCGAGGATCTGCCCGTTGGAGCTGTTCACTGCCCGAATATTGGTGCTGCCAAGGAAGACATGGACGGGATTCGCCCGCCCCCTGCCCATCCCCGGCATCGCACCGTTGTCGGTGACGCTGGCTTTGCCGAAGATCACCACGTCGGCTCCAGACAGCTTGCCGATGTTCCGGGCTTGACTGACGTTGACGTTGCCACTCTGGTAGACACTCTGGAGGGCAACATTGCCCGAAAGCACATCCGGATCAACGATCAGGAAGCCCTTGGCCCGTAGACGCTCGATGATGGCCAACTCGACGCTACCGAAGTCGGCGGACCCCGCGCTGCCCTTAAAGGCTTCTTGACCCATGACCGATTCGGTCACGACGACGAAGACCCGAGGCATCCCCTTCATGGTCAGAAGGTTCCGGAGCCCATCCACATCATTGGCCAAGTCCCCTTCGGAGACCTCGGCTTTGATGGTCACCTTGTAGCTTTTACCCTCGGGCTTGCTGTCCACAATGCTGTACTTGCGGATGTAGCCGGAGGATTTGGCGAAGACCTTATCGGAGACGATCTGATAGTTTTCCATCAGCGTCTCCGAAGTCAGCATCGTGCCCATGGCCTGCTCAACGGCCTGGCGCTGGGCATCCTCAAGGGCCCGGTCCTTCGCATCGGACTCATTACCATTGATTTGCGCCATTCCAGATACGGTGACCTGAACGACCTTTTTCTTCTTCTTCGCCAAGGCGGGACTGGCAATCAGCCCCGTGGCAGCGATCAATGCAAAGCTTGCTCTGTACATGGTCTTTCCCCCTGGCTCAGTCGATGACCACAACGACACGAGCCTGCTTCAGGAAGCTGTAGTCGATGTCGTCCTGCCGAAGATTATCTGCGTCCTGCCCGGACACGGTTAGCACACCCGCTTTATTATCCGCGGCGGCGACCTTGAGCACCAAAGGCGCACCAGCCACTCCTTCCGCCTGTTTCGCTTCTTTAAGGTCCCGCACGTAGGCGGCATTCATACCGGCGGCCAGAAGAACGGCTTCGTCCACATGGCCCGGACTGTAGAGAACCCCGCCCTTCGCATCCTTAAGGCTCATGTACGCGGTGGGACGGAACTTCTTACCCCGAGCATCCACCACAAGTCCCGTATAGGCTTTCCGCCCCGTCGTGTTGACCGCCTGCTTTTTTGTTTCGACCAGACCACCGGTCACCTTCGACAAAGGCACCTCGACGGTGATCTGGACAGAGGCATCGTCGAAGTACTTCGTCTCGACCGTCTTGAACTGGCGAATCCGCCCCTGAACCTTGCTGCGAACCGTCGGGTTCTGGAAAGCCAGTTCATCGGCGGTACTCTCGCCCTGGACCCGCACGCCCCGAACCACCTCGAGCACGTTACGAAGCGCGTCCATCTTCGCAGCCCGTTCGGCCATGATACGGGCTCGACCCGTCGGCATCCCAGGCCCCAGCGCGGGGGGTGCGCCATTGCCATAAACCACGATCACACAACGACTGTAATCAATCTTACCGTTGCCGATCTGCTCGGTCTTCATCCCCGACTTCACCTTCACCGCACAGTGAGACTCCTGATCTGAGTCCGAAGCCAAGGCCGGTGCACCTGCACCAATCATGGCGATTACTGCGATCGCTCCAAGGGTCCTTTTCATCTTCAAGTCTCCTAGACGGTTTACGCGCCTGTTGGTGCCCGGACGCTGCCCAAGCGCCTTTATTCAAAACATTTTTCACTTTTTTTGAAGGGGCCAAAATCACCGGTCCTCGTGATCGGCCTCACTCCCACTCAATCGTGCCCGGCGGTTTGCTCGTAATATCGTAGAGCACGCGGTTCACACCCCGGACTTCATTCACAATCCGACTGGCGATCCGACCCAGCAGTTCGTGGGGTAGCTGGACCCAGTCAGCGGTCATACCATCGGTGCTCGTCACCGCCCGCACCGACAGAACCTCCTCGTAGGTTCGCTCGTCCCCCATCACCCCCACACTGCGCACCGGGAGCAGGACACAAAGGGCCTGCCAGCAGCGGTGATACCAGCCACTGCTGTAGAGCTCCTCGATCAGGATGTGGTCGGCTGCTCGTAGCGTCTCCAGTCGATCACGGGTGATGACCCCGGGACAGCGTACGGCGAGGCCGGGTCCGGGGAATGGATGGCGCTGCACCAAATGGTCGGGCAGGCCCAGCTCTCGGCCCAGCGCCCGAACCTCATCTTTGAACAACTCACGCAGGGGCTCGACAAGGCCAAGGCCCATTCGCTCAGGAAGGCCTCCGACGTTGTTGTGGCTCTTGATCGTCACCGAGGGGCCGCCCAAGGGGGATACCGATTCGATCACGTCTGGATAGAGGGTTCCCTGAGCCAACCACTTCGCGCCCTCTAGGCCCTTTGCTTCTCGCTCAAAGACCTCGACGAAGAGGCGCCCGATAATCTTCCGCTTCTGCTCTGGGTCGCTGACACCTGCGAGAGCATCTAGGAACTCAGCTTCCGCATCGATCACACGGAGATCCGACTCAAAGTGAGAACCAAAAAGTGCCTTAACCTGTTGCCGCTCACCCTGGCGAAGCATGCCGTGGTCGACAAAAATACAGGTGAGCTGGTCACCGATGGCCTGCTGCAGCAAGGCAGCGACCACCGATGAGTCCACGCCACCAGAGAGGCCGCAAATCACCCGATCGGAACCCACCTGCGCCTGAATCTCTTGCGCCTTGCGTTCCAAGAAGTCGGCCATACTCCAATCGCTGCGGAGCCCAGCGATCCCGAAGCAGAAGTTCTGTAACAGCTTCAAGCCCTCAGGGGTGTGGTGCACCTCGGGATGAAACTGCACGCCGTAGAGTTGCCGAGCCTCACAACCAATCATGGCGAAGGGCGTGGAGTCCGTCTGGGCCAGGATGGAGAATCCCTCGGGTAAGGCTTCCACCCGATCCCCGTGACTCATCCAAACCCCCTGCACGGCAGAGAGACCGCGGGTCAGGGGCGAGCCTTCTTCCGTTAGCCGAATCTCCGCAGGCCCATACTCTCGATCGTCACTGGCGGCGACTCGCCCCCCCAACAACTGACAGGTGAGTTGGAGACCGTAGCAAATGCCCAGCACGGGCACGCCTTGCTCGAAAATCCACGCACCGATCGTTGGGGCCTCTTCGCTGGTGACCGAGTTGGGCCCCCCAGACAGGATGATCGCGCCGGCGCCAAAAGCCTCGATCTCGGCCCGAGATCGGTTGAAGGGATAGATCTCGGCATAAATCCCCAACTCACGCACGCGCCGTGCGATGAGTTGGGTATACTGAGAGCCGAAGTCCAGAATGAGTACAGGACGACCCACGGAGGCTACTCCAGTCGGTAGTTAGGGGCTTCCTTGGTGATGATCACATCGTGGACGTGACTCTCCCGAAGGCCCGATGGGGTGATTCGAACAAACTGGGCGACCTCGTGCATTCCCCGGATATCCTGGGCGCCGAGATAACCCATACCCGAGCGCAATCCCCCGTTGAGTTGGAAGATCGTATCTTGGACCGGGCCCTTATAGGTCACCCGGCCCTCGATGCCTTCGGGGACGAGTTTGCGCTCATCGAGGACATCATCCTGGGCATAACGGTCCCGACTTCCCTCTTTCATCGCCCCCAATGAGCCCATCCCTCGATAGACCTTGAAGGTGCGCCCTTGGTACAGCACCGTTTCCCCGGGTGCTTCGTCGGTGCCGGCGAGCATTCCGCCGAGCATGACCGCGTCGGCGCCGGCGGCAAGGGCCTTCACCAGATCGCCGCTGAACTTGATGCCGCCATCGGCGACCAAGGGCACGCCGGCGGCCTTCGTCACCTCACTGACATTCATGATCGCCGTGAGTTGGGGCACGCCAACGCCCGCCACCATTCGAGTCGTGCAAATGGAACCCGGACCGATGCCCACCTTCACACTGTTGACCCCTGCATCCACCAATGCTTGAGCCGCTTCGGCCGTCGCTACATTGCCGGCCATCACTTGAACTGAGGGGTGAGCCGACTTCACCGACCGCACCGTATCAAGCACCCGTTGACTATGGCCATGGGCCGTATCCACGACCAAGAGGTCGACGCCGGCATCGACCAGCAATTGAACTCGCTGCTCACTGTCCTCGCCGACGCTCGTCGCTGCGCCTGCAAGCAAACGGCCTTCGCCATCGCGCACCGAGTCCGGTGCCTGCTGATTGCGTTCAAGGTCACGCAGGGTGATCAAGCCCTCAAGGCGGTCATCCCCATCCACCACCAACAACTTCTCGATGCGATGCTTGTGAAGTAGGCGCCGGCATTCGTCCTCACTGACACCCGGTGATACCGTCACAAGGTCTGTGGTCATGAGACTACCAACCGCTTGCTCAAGACGGGTCTCAAAGCGGATATCTCGCCGGGTCAACAAACCGACGAGTCGACCGTTCTCCACGACGGGCACGCCGGAAATCCCCCGGTCCTGCATCAGCGCAACCACCTCCGACAGGCGTTGATCTGGGGAACAGGTGAACGGGTCGGTGACAACACCCGATTCAAAGGTCTTCACCCGGCGGACCTGCTGGGCCTGGGCCTCAGGCGACATGTTTTTGTGAATGATCCCGAGCCCGCCCTGCTGGGCCATGGCGATGGCCATGCGGGATTCGGTCACGGTGTCCATGGCCGCGGACAAAAGGGGCACTCGCAGTCGAATCCCCTGCGCGACCGTCGTGCCCACATCCACCTGACCAGGCAACACCGTGGAGTGCTGTGGGACGAGGAGGACATCGTCGAAGGTCAGACCAAAGGGCGGCAGTTCCGTCATAGTTCAGTCCGTCTCTTGCGGTTGGGGGGCTTTGGGAGAACAGCTCGTGAAGAGTTGACTTGCCTCTCCCGGGGCTTTCAGCGGGATCTTCTCTTTGCTCAGGCGACTCAAGGTCTCCCGACAGGTTTGGGGCAGGGGCTCCTTCGAGCTCACCAAGCCGGTAAAGTGCAACACTGCGAGGGCGGCAGCACGCTGTTCCGGCTGCACTGGGGCATCACCCACCGCCGCCCAGCCTCGGAGCCGAGAAAGGACCAATTCCTCAAGCACCACAGCGGTTCCCGCGTGGCCCCCCAGAACGATCACGACTCGATCACCAACTCGCAGCGTCAGACTGCGACCGGCAATCCAGGTGGGCGTAATCGCTGCCGAGACAGCTTCGAAGTTCGTCGTCACATCCGCTTCGCCGCCGGATTCTTCATCGCCGCCCTCATCACCAAACAAGTCCTCCAGCGAGTCACCAGAGTCGGCCTTATCGCTATCAGCCTTCGCTTTCTCAGCGCCCGTAAACAGGACGGCGAGTTGGGCCGTTTCTTTGTCCAGCTTGTCCATGAAGGTGCGCATCCGGTGGACCAACTTGCTGCGAAAGCGGCCCATGAAGACTTCAAGACGCCCCTGCTTCCAAGCCTTGGCGATCAACTTCTCAAGGCCCTTCAACTTCGCCGCGTTCCCCGGGGCTGGCCCCGTGGGCTCAAAATGGGGTGCGGGCCCGAGGGTCGCCACGTAGGCGATATAGTCGGAAAGGGGCTGAGCGTGCCCCGTGATAAAGTCTTCGAACTCCCGCATCACCCCATCGCTCAGATATCGGCTACGGTACTTAAAGAGCTTGCCGCGCACATCTTCCCGCAAGGGGTCATAAATGGGTCGGCTCAGGGGCGCCGGCCCGGTCTTGGCCGCTTCGTCCCAGCCCATCGCATTCACCACCAAGAGCAGGGTAAATAGGCCCGCATCAGCCTTCACTTCCACCGACTCTGCGCTATAAAGGGCATCGATTCCGCCGGCCAGGGCAGGCGAACCTGAGACGATCACCGAGCAGATCAAGATGTGACGGGCTAAAGAAGCCATCTGAGACTCCGGGTCTGCGCTCTACACGAGCAGTTAGAGGGTCGCAACCATCGTAATTCAGACTTCTGACGACGGTAGCCCGGTTCTATTTCGGGCGACGGTCGAAACTACAGCTCTGATTCTGGCACAGAAGCAGGACTCGAGCCGACCCAGTGGGGGCAGCAAGGGTCTCCGACACCTCCCGCGTGGAATCGATGACCACACGCAATCGGTCACGGACTTGCTCCAGGCGAATTCGCGCCGGTGTCTTCACAGCCTGCTTCCCCGTCAGGCCACAGGCCCGGGCCTTGCCCTCCTCAACGATCAGGCATCGGTTGTCCCGATCGATTTGGACCCAGCTCGCCCCGTTCTCATCCTCGAAGCCAACCCCGATCACCCTCGGGACCATACCGCCAACGAAGGCCTTGCGGGCCTCACCAGCACCGTCTTCTTTCCATGCGACACGTCGTTCGATGGCCAACTTACCGGCCCCAAGCTGTTCTTGGCGCACCGTTGCAGCCGAGGTTTGGACCAAGGCCCCTGACTCCAACACCGCATCGTGAGCCACCACGGACTCCTCCGCTCGGTACCACAGCCCATCGCGAGGCTGAAACAGCCCTTTCCCACCGGAGACCGGATGAATCCGGGCTTGGACTTGTCCCTGGTCATTCACCACTGCGACACCCCCCTCCGTGGCCTGTGTTTCCGGCGGCCCTGCGCAACTCAAGCGGACCAAAACACCACCGAGCAAGAGGCCCACGGCAAGAGCAATCCCGGCTCGGTGCAGGCTGCCCCTCGGGGCAGCCCCCCCAGGCGCCGGGGACTGGGGCGGATGGAGGATACTCTGGCCCCCAGTCACCTCTCGGTGGGGCTGGGTCGCCCAGACAGGCTCGAGCTGCCCCGTCAGAACCGCAGTCTGTGGCTCTCCTTGAGTGCTCGTCTCCGTCGCCTGAGTTTGCGCGGCTTCAAGGGCTGCGAGGAGCTCGGAGGCATCCTGATAGCGATCCTCCGGGTTTAACTCGAGGCACTTAAAAATGATGTCATCGAAGGCTGGATGAATCTCGGGATTGCACACCGAAGGTTTGGGCGCGGCCCGATTCGCAGAGACTTCGGGCAGTTGGCCGGCCAGCAACTCGTAACCGATTCGGCCCAATGAATAGACGTCACCTGACGGATACACCCGTTTTGCATCTTTCGTCTGCTCCGGGGGCATGTAAGCGACGGTCCCCATCGTCATCCTCGTCGCCGTCAAATCGAAGTTCTTGTCCCGCTTCAGGAAGTAAGCGAGCCCGAAGTCGGTCACCTTCGCCTGCCTTGAGTCCAAATCGATCATGATGTTCTCGGGCTTCAAATCCCGATGGACCACCCCGGCCTGATGCACAGCCGCAACGCCACGGGTCACCTGCATCAAGAGTTCCAAGCGCGGGATCAGGAGGTCTCCCTTGCTCAAATAGTCCCGTAAATGGGGTCCGTGAACGAACTCCATGACAAAGGTAAACACATCTGTCGTCTTGCGGGTCTCAAGGTCGCGCAGCTTGCCGGGGAGCATCCGATGCACCCGAACCACGTTCTGGTTTTCGACGGAAGCGAGGGTCTTTCCCTCACGGTCAAACCGTACGATGAAATCCTTTTGCCCGGCGAGTTCTGGGGAGAGGACCTTAATGGCCACCCTTCGACCAAGGTCGCTCTCGCGGGCCCGATAAACGGCACCCATGGCCCCCTTGCTGAGAAATTCGATATTTTCGAAGCCCTCAACTTCCAATCGACTTCCACCGGAGAGGTTGGCGTTACTCGGCACAGAATGGCTCCCTGGCTGGAATGGGGGCGGTGTGCGGCCTTTGCCCGTCTCCGGCAAATCACCACAACGGAAGAGCGCTTCACAATGGGGGCAGGTTGCCTGCATCCCCGGCCGAAGTTTGGAGACATCGATGGGCTTGGCACACTCTGGGTTTGGGCAGTCCTGCTGTCTCACGACTTCAGCGCCTCCTCACAACGCCGGGCGAACAGTTCATAACCCATCTTGCGAGCAAGGGAGAGCCCCTCCTGAAAACAGGAGACAGCGCCCGGTTCGTCGCCGATCGACCTGCGCACGATGCCCTCCTGCTCCCAAGACCAAGCCACCTCACCCATCGCGCCGTAGTCCGTCGCCCGGGCACGAAGCGCTTCGAAACCAGAGGCCATCTCTTCAGCCGCCATGTCCATGCCCTTCATCCGTTGCAAGAGCACCTCAAGAATCAGGCTTTCACGCTCCATATGGAGGCTCTGGGCCCGGTCCCGGCCCAGCTCGGCTTGAAGCAAGGCTTCTTTGCGGTTTCCGTGGCTCAGCAAGACTCGGGCGAGGAGGAGGCGGCACTCGGGTTCGGCGTAAGGAGCACCATCTTGCTCCAATCGGTCCAAGAGCTGACGGAGTTTGTCATCAAGACCATCCAGGGCCCCCAATTCCATCTCGACCCAAAGGCCATTGGCAGCGGCGATCACGCCGGCCCGCACATTACTCATCCGCTGGGCCAATGATATGGCCTCCTGACCCAAGCTGCTGGCTTCTTCAAGTTCACCGGATAAAAGCACCGTAGGCACCGCGTTGATCAGAGCCACCATCAAGACCTGTTCATTGCCCGAAACACGGGCTGCTTCGATGCCCAGCTTGAGCAGCCGAGCTGACTCGCCCAAAGCCCCTACCCGCTCATGGCAAATCCCCTGGGCTTGAATCGCCCGGGCCAGCAGCGCCTGATCCTCGAGCTCCCGGGCCAATGATTCCAGGGCAGTGTAGGCATCGAGGGATGCCCTGGCATCACCGAAGCGCTGCAAAATGACCGCTTTCGCACTCAGCAGCGCCGAGCGCCCCACCCCCTCGGCCGAAGCCAGTGCGGTCTCCAAGTCTGGCAGCGCAGCCAAGCAGGCATCGCCGTCCCCTAAGTCCCCAAGAATCTCGAAGCGCATGGCCAGGGCCCGGTATGCTTGACCGGAAGCATCAGCCCCATCAAGAAGTTCGTCGACCGCCCGCAGCGCGCCCGGAAGGTCGCCCCGGTCCCGCAACACTTCAGCCCGACTCAGAGCCACCTCTAAGGGTAGAACTCGCCCTTCTTGGCGGGCATGATCGAGGATGCGCTCAAGATGCCGCTGGGCCCGGGCCAGGTCTCCGAGACTACGGGCTTTTTGTGCAGCAGCCGGCAAAAAGGCTTCGAGCAAATCCGAATGCCCACCAGCCAATGCATGGCTGACCATCCCTTCTGGATCTGGATCCTCGCCGCTAAAGAGCGCCTCCGCCGTATGACGGTGCAAGGTTTGTCGGACCGACTCATCGCTCTGCTCCAACACCAGGCTCTGGTGCACTTGATGACGAAAAACCAAGCGGTCATCCTGTTCCCGGAGGATCTCAGCATCCAACAGGGGCTCCACTAACGGCTGGGCTTCGGTCTCTGTCGTCGCCAGGACACGACAGAGCATCGACCACGAGCTGTGGGTGCCCAGAACGGAAACCGCCAGCAGCAGTTCCCGTTGCTCAGGAGCGATTTCAGCCAGGTCCTGTTTCGCCAGGAGACGGAGATCGGCGGTGGCCTGGAGCGCTTCTCCTGCGGAGGGCAGCTCGGCTAAGACCCAAAGCCCGGATTCATCCCGGTCGAGGAGTCGCTGGTCGGACCAGCGGCGGATCACTTCACGCACCAGAAGGGGCGAGCCCTGGGACTGTTGCTCGAGTTGGGCGGCAAAGGACTGGGCCACCGGTGCACCCAGAATTTCGCCAGCGAGCAAGCCGACTTGTTCCTTGTCTAGAGGCTCCAAGGCCAAAGCCAGACGCTCCAAGCCCCCCCAGTCCTGGTCTCCATCGCCAACGACGACAAAAACCAGCGGGACGTCATCATCCTGGTCCGTTTGCTCCATGAGAAAGCGTAACAACTCGCTGGCGAGTTCATCCGCAGCCGCGATCCCATCCACCATGATCGCAACGGGTTCCTGGCGGGCGAGCCGCCGCAGCACCCGCCACAGGGCCCCCCGCACACGCATCCGCTCCGCATCGGGAGGCAGGGCGGGAACCTGCTCGATGGGGAAATTCTCGATCGCGCCTAAGCGAGGGTCGAGGCGCAGCAGCAGGGAGCCATCGTCCCGAAGCAAACGGCGAGCCATTAAGGGCGTGCCATCCACAGCCTCGAAAATCAGATCCAGCAAGGGAGCGACGAAGCCGTAGGAACGGTCGCTGCCAGGCCCGAGAAAAACGCTGCGGTAGCCCTGGTCCCGAGCGACCTCGGTTGCCTCCATCAAAAACCGCGTCTTGCCCATCCCAGACTGGCCTGTGACAGCAACCAAGCCCTGACCGGGACGTTCGAGCCAACGGGCGAAACGGCCCAGTTGCTGCTCCCGGCCGACCATGGCGGCCCGGAAGATCATCGGATGACGCAACCTGGCTTCCGGCGTCTCCTCCCCAAGACGTTCCAAGACATCCCAAGCGCTGGCAGGCCGCTCGCTCGGTTGCTTGCCAAGGAGCGCATGGGCGAGTTGGACCAGGTCTCGAGGCGCCTGGGGGTTGACCTGGTGGAGTTCTGGAACCGGCGTGAAAACGTGTTGATAGATCGCCGCGGCCGGGGAGTCGGCCTCAAAGGGCCGGCGCCCTGCGAGGGCCTCGAACAAGAGCACTCCGAGGCTGTAGAGATCACTACGAAGATCAACATCTTGGCCGCGGACCTGCTCCGGGCTCATGTACGCGTAGGTGCCCATCACCTGTCCGGACTCGAGCCCTTCGGCTTCGTCGGCGGCGACGCCGAAGTCCATCAGGACCAGATGGCCCTGAGGATCCACAAGAATATTGCTCGGCTTGAGATCCCGATGAACGATTCGTTGTTCGTGAACATAGGCCAGAGCCCGACTGACCTGGGTCAGGGCCAGGCGCACCCGTCGTAGACGCCCCGAGCGATTGACCACCGCCATTTGCGCGGGAGAAAGGGGCGGGAGGCTCTCCGATTCGAGGGCCCCGGCCGGGCTTGTCCGAACCGGCAAGGGGCCGCCAACCAGGCTCCAGTCCACCGAGTCGACAGCGGTGATGGCCTCCTCGTCTCGACTGGCCGAGCCCCGCAACCACTCGTCCAAGGACTGCCCGGCAACGAGGTCCATGGTGAAGTAAGGTCTTTGGTCATATTGGCCCGTGTCATACACTCGAACGACATTGGGATGGCGTAGGCGAGCGAGCGCCCGGTACTCCCGCTGGAACCGCCGAGTGGATGTCTCGTCTCGAACGTTGAGCAGCTTCAGTGCACGGGTCTCGCCTTCGGCATCAGCCACCTCAAACACGGTGCCCATGCCCCCTGCGCCCAACCTGCGGACGACCTTCCAGGTCCCGATTCGCTGCGGCAGTTCCATCGGTTCCAATCCAGGGGCGGTGGATAAGAAGCCGAGGCGCTCCCGGAGGTCAAGCAGGCAATGTGTCTTGCGGAGAGGTCTGGGTTGTAGCATCTGCCCGCCGGAGGCCGTTCCGTGTACAACTTCCTGATCTCCCTCGGTGTCGCTATTTCGGTCACAGCCCTGGCCGGCGCACTCCTCGGGGGGCCGCAGTATGGCATCGCACCCGGTGTTCTCGGTGGCGTCTTGTCCTATTGGCTGCTCGCCCGACGGAGCTTCAAGAAAGTCGAAGTGCTCTCACGGGAGGTGGGCGTCATCATGGAGGCCGCGGGCCGGAAGGTGAATCTGCAGCGACAGCAAAAACAACAGGAAGCCGTCATGCAGGCGGCCATCGACCAAGCGATCAAGAAGCTACGTGGAGCCTATGCGATTGCCAGCTGGCAATGGGGCATCCGGGCCCAGATGGACGGCCAAATCGGCCAACTCCTCTTTATGGGCAAGCGCTTCGACCGGGCAAAGCCCTACCTGAAGGATGGCTTTGCGAGGGTCTGGACAACCCGAGCCATGCTGGGGGTCTGTCACTTTAAGAACCAAGACTGGACCGAGATGAACTCGGCTTTTGCTGAGTCGGAAAAGCACAACAAGAAGCAAGGCATGCTTTACGCCGTATGGGCCTGGTGCGTGCTGAACGCGAAGGACGGACGCCGAACAGAAAAGCGGCGAGACGCGGCCATCGAGATCCTCTCCCGGGGCGAAAAGAAGACCGATGGCAAAGATCCCCTGCTGCAAAAGAACTTAGAGGCCGTGCGCAACGGTCGTTCCATGCGGATGCAGGGCTACGGGAACCAATGGTATATGTTCCACTTGGAGCGCCCACGCCAGGCCCAGACCCGTCAGGTGATCCGGGGGCGTTAAAGGGACGCGTAGCGGGCAGCCTGCCTTCGACTCTCCAGCACCCCGAGTTGTTCCAACAACATCTGGCCTAGAAACTGGGCCAAAGCCCGCTCTGCATTCACTTCCGTCACCAATTCACCCCGGGTTAAATCGCCCAGGTGGATCAGTGTATTCGCCGAGACGGCAAGCCCTTCGTGACCGCAGGCGTGACAGAGAAGCCCGCCGGAATTCATGCTCAGCAGCGCACCATGCACAAGCAGATCTGCGCCGCAATCACCGCAATGCTCTAGATCTGGCAAAACCCCGAGTTGCTCGACGCTGGCCCATTCGATGTACCGGGTCACCCCCGGCTCCTCAATTCGATCTAAAGCGAACTCGAGGCGGCTCAAGAAGTCCTCAGCCGGTGCATCCTCGACGGTTACTCGCCGAGCCAAGTCCAGATAATAGGCAGCTCGTGCAAGGGCCGTTGGTGATGCCAACTGCCGGCTCCGATCCTTCGATAATGTGAGATGGCGAAGGCTCGCCAGCCCGCTCCGGCGCCGCCCAGAGAGATGAAAAACAAGACTATTGCCTGGACTGAGTAGCCCGGACCACCCCCGTTTTTGGCGCCGGGCCGATCGGGCATAACAGGAGAACAAGCCGCGCTCGTGCGTCAGGATGGTTAGAATCAAGTCGGCGTCGCCATACGCAACCCGTTTGAGCAAGAGCCCGCGAAGTGGCTCTTCCATCAGCGACCCATCAACAGGAAGCCGACGACCGCCACGACGACAATGGCCCCGACCACAAGCCACGGATTGACACCACCGCTACCGAGTTCTCCGTCCTCGCCCATCGGGTCCAATGTCTCGCTAGGCATCCGCAGCAGGAGCGAGGCCGGCTCGATCCCCAGCAAACGGGCATAGCTAGCCAGGTGCCCCCGAGCATAGACCACCGCTGGGAAACGCTCCCACCGTTCTTCCTCTAAGGCGGCGATGGCATCGGGCATGAGGCGTAGGGTCTCGGCGACCTGTTCCTGGCTCAAGCGCTGAGCCTCCCGTGCGGCCTTCAACGTCTGTCCCACGCTGATCGTCGTCATGGCTGACCCGAGCCACCGAAGCTGGAGCCCCGCTCGGACGAGGCACAGTCAGGTCCCCGCTCATCATCTTTGCGGGGCACGCGTTCACGACATTCAGCGATCAGTTCTTTGATCGCCTGACGGTCTTTTTCGGCCCGAGCCCGACCAATCGCTCGCACATAGGCCCGTCGCCGCGTCTCCCGGGGGAGTCGCTCCGCCGCAACTTCATTGCGCACACAGCGCTTCAAGAATTCCGGATCGTAACGGTCGATGGTCTTCTGATCGGCGCGCGCTTGCGCCAAATTATGCAGTGACAGGTAGGCTCCACATAGATTCGGGTTCCCTTTGAGCGCCAGGCGAAGACGCTTCATCCCTTCCTCTTCTCGGCCCATCAGCACCAAGGTTTGCGCTAAATTCTGGGCGGCGAAAAAAGGTGTTTTGTACAGCATATCATTGAGCGCTGTCTCGAAACTCTCGATCGCCTCCTCACGGCGCCCCACGTGATTCAAAACAATGCCTAGCAGGTTGTGGGCTTCGCTGTAGTCCGGCTTCATTTCGATGGCGGCCCGCAGCTCGGCTTCAGCGGGTCCAGACTGCTGAAAACCATAGAACTGGCAGAAGGCCAGGCTGTATCGAATCTCCGGATTCTTCGGGTCGAAGTTCTTCGCTACCCGCAGCTCTCCGAGGGCCTGACGCCACTCCCTTTTGCTCAGGAAATCCACCCCGAGCCCCCGATGGATCTCACCAAGGCGCTGGTCACGTTTGACGTGGCCAAAACAGCCGCAAAGGCCCATGGCGAGGGTCAGGGCGAGGAGGTTTCGCACCTTAGTTCTTCACCTTGATTTGATAGATACGCAGTCCGTGCTCGGGCAACTTCACAGGCCCCTGGAAGAGAGGGTCTGCGATCAACTTGATCTCGTTGCCGACGAGTCGCCCCAGCCCAATCACAAGATTCACTTCACCCGAACCCACCCCTTTTGCGATGCGTATTTCCACCGCGTTCTCACCCTTCGCCAGATACTGGCGCAAGCCGTGCACGGCCTGCATCGGGTCATCCTCTTTGACCACGACTCGATTCGCGACGGCCGCTTTGACGGAAATACCCGTTTGGCCTGGCGCACTACTCTCGATGATCACCAGCAGATCGTCGTCACCAAAAAGCCTGATCGGCGACAGGGTCAAACGCTCTGTAGGCGGTGCAACGCTATAGCCAGCGGCATCGATGTGGATCACGCCTTGGGCATCGATCCGAATATTGGCGTTCTTGAACTCTTGATTGCGAATACCATCGACCGCCACACCGTTGAGGAAGATCTTTGCATCGCCGCTCAACAACAGCCCGCCCAAGAAGAGGAACTTCAACATCATCTAGACCTCCGAACGCAGAACGGCCCGCTCCCGTCGTTTCGTGCGCATAAGATTCACAGTGGTCAAGACGACGAGAAGCAGAAACGATGCGGCCGCGAACCAAAGTGCCCAGGTTCTTCCGCTTCGTTGCCACCAAATCTCGCGCCGCAATTGCTGCGCTTGGTGCTGTTCAGGGGCCAGCCGGTCCAGATGGCCAAGATAGATTTCGGCTTGATCAAAATCTTCCCGCTCCACGGCCCGGAGGCCAGTGAGGGCCACTTGCGCACCCAGATTATCGGAACAGTGCTGGGGGCCTCTGATCTGTTTCAGCCAGACCAAGCCCTCTCGATCCTCACCCTTTCGGAAGTGCCCCAGCGCCCGGCCGGCCGCATGAACCTGCACGAGATCAGCGATCTCTTCCTCGTCGCCCCCCAAGGTCCGGAAGGCCTCCAGTTCCTGAGCACCCCGTCGCCACTGATTTTGGTTCAAGGCCATCCGAGCACATCGCTTACGGGCCAGAACCGCGAGTTGCCCCGTCTGGGGGCCGAGTGGACCTTGTGTTGCCAATAGGTCGAGGAGGCTACAGGCCCGAACAGCCTGATTACCGGCCCAAGCGCTCCGAAACTGCTGCTCTAAATCGGCTTCAGGGCTGATGCTGACCAACAGGATGGGAATCAGGCTCAGCAAGGGTCTCCTCCCGAAGCTCGCGCCAAGCCACAATCCGGCGACGGGCCCGTGTTCGCCCATTGAACTCGTCCAGGGCAATCTCGTAGAGCACATCGATGGTTGCGCCGGAATCCGCAACCTGCCGGAGGTCATCCAAATCGAAGCCAAACAAGTCGATGGGCCGTCGCTCCCCCGGAGAGGAGACTGTGAGCCCTAGATAGCTACCGCCCCCTCGTTTCGTTTTGAGGACCTCAAGGGCGCGACCGAGAAAGACCGGTTTGCGGTTCCCCTGCCCCCAAGGACCGAGGGCATCGAGTTCCCAGGCGAGATCCAAAGTGGCGAACTTGGGATGAAGTTCCAGATCATAGCGCAGCACCCGCTGCTTGAGTCGCTCGCCAAGGGCGAGAACCAACTGCTGGTTAACGGCCTGCCGGAGGGCTCGAAAGTCGTCATCGTCGCCGGTGAACTGGAGTCCAGCTGCCGCTGCATGACCGCCAAAACGAGAAAGTAAGTGGGCGGCGCCGTGGAGGGCATCGTAGATGTTTTGCCCCTCCACAGCCCTCGCCGAGCCCTTCCCGCCTTCGCCGATGACCACAGCGCAGCGGTGAAAACGACGAACCAAGGCGCTCGCGACGATGCCAACGACGCCGGGATGCCAGGCTTCATTGCGCAGAATGATGCAAGCTGGGAGGTCGTCCCAAGCAGCGACAATCCCCTGGGCTGCGGCCACGATCTCTTTTTGAATCGCTCGCCGCTGCAAATTGAGATCGTTAAGGTGGTCCGCTAAAGCCTCCGCTTCTTCATCTCGCTGGGCCACAAGCAGTTGAAAGGCCGGATCAGCCGCATCGAGCCGGCCGGCCGCGTTAATGCGGGGGCCGAAGTCGAAACCGAGCTCTCGCTCGGTCATCCGCTTGCTCTTGCACAGACGGGCCAAAGCCCGCAGCCCGGGGAGCCCCGAGCACTGAAGGCGCTCCAGGCCCATACGGGTGTAGAGACGATTCGCGCCCGTCAGCGGCACCATGTCTGCGACGGTCCCGAGTGCAACCAGTTCCAATAGGGAGTCCAAGCGGGGCTCAACCCGGCCATCAAAGGCTCCTCGCTGCCGCAGCTCGCGCCGAGTCGCGACGACCAGATTAAAGGCCACTCCGACTGCGGCCGGCTCCCCACCGGGATAGCGATTATCAGCCCGCTTGGGGTTGATGACCGCGTGGGCCGGGGGCACCTGCTCGGCGACCGTGTGATGGTCACAAACGATGACACCCAGTCCCAATTCTTGCGCCCGCTCCAAGGCTTCGAAGGCTGTGGCTCCACAATCCACAGTGACCAAGAGGTCCGCCTGAGCGGCGATGTCGTCCACACTCTCTGCACGCAAGCCGTATCCGTCCTTCATGCGATGGGGCAGTTGCGTGCTGACCGCTTCGTGGCCGCAAGCCCGCAGAAAGAGGGTCAGGACCGCGGCACTGGTCGTGCCGTCAACGTCGTAATCACCGAAGATGAGGACACGAAGGTTCTGCTGGATGGCATCGGCGAGGACCTGAGCTGCAACTGCCATATCGGGTAACAGCGCTGGATCGTAGCGTTCCAAGGAGGTCTCAAACAGCTCGTGGATGGCCTCAGGGCTTTGTAAGCGGCGGGCGATCAATTCGGACGACGCGGGGCCCAGTCGCTGTCCAGGCCCCATCGTTGGGTGCTTGTATCGGAGTGCTTTAGCCGCGTTGTGGGCCTCGGCAAGAAGGGGGGGCGGCCCCTGCCAAATGATCTCAAGTTCAGCCACCAAGGCTCCGTTCCTGCTGGGATGCCTCCGGCAAAACGATGCAATATCGCCATGCTCCCTCCAGCCCTTGCTCCACGAGGGCGACGGCTTGAGGGCCACAAAAGAGGCTGTAGCGGCCTGGCCCCAAGGGCTGGAGTTCCGGCAGAGCTGACAGCGGTTTTCCTTGCCGTAGATAGAGATGGGTCGGGGCGGGAAGCGCCACGGCTTCACCACAGAGCGCCAACGCTTGATTCATGCCGACCACACCGGATGCCGGCATCGCCTCAACAGGTGCGGCGTCATCGAGGCTCCAGTCCCCCACCCGAGTTCGACGCAGACCCACCAAATGGGCCCGACTGCCGAAGAAAACCCCCAGATCCCGGGCCAAACTGCGAATATAGGTTCCGCTGCCGCACTCCACATCGAGTTCAAGGCGATCGGCGGCGACCATCCGTAGTTCCAAGCGATGAATCTCCACTTCCCGTTCTGGCACCTCAACCGCTTCACCCCGGCGCGCGCGCTTATAGGCTCTTTGACCATCGACCCGGATTGCGGAGAAGGCCGGTGGACGCTGCGTCAAAGTCCCCGAAAACGCGGCGGTCGCCCGTGCCAAATCAGTGGGCTCTAAACTTGGCAGATCCGCTTCTTCAAGGACCTCCCCTTCACAATCATCGGTGGTCGTCGACTGCCCCAAGAGGACTTCGGCCGAATAGGCCTTCGGTTCTTGAGGCAGATACTGGGCTAAACGAGTCGCGCGCCCCATCATCACGGGCAAGAGGCCGGTTGCGAAGGGGTCTAAGGTACCGAGGTGACCATATTTACGAGCGCCAACCTGGCGAGCAGCCTGTCCCGCCGCTTTCCGACTCGTCCGCCCCGCCGCTTTATCCAAAAGGAGCAGGGCTGGTTCAGTGATCGGACTCACGGCGATCCGCTTCCGCCACCAAGCGCTGTAAGTCGCTACTCACCCGAACGCCCCGGGCAGCCGAATCATCCAACTCCAAACGCAAACGAGGGCTGTACTTCATGGGCACTGCGCGGCTCAGTCGTTGGCGCAAAGGCGCCGTCAAAGCCTCCAGCGCTTCGGCCGTCCTCTGGAGCACCTCTGGGTCATCGGTAAAGGCCGAGATGTAGAGGGTGCAATTCCGCAGGTCATCACTCATCTTGCACGAGTTGACCGTGATAAAGGTCGGCAGGTCGACAGGGAGATCCCCACGGGCGAGAATCTCCGCCGCTGCTTTCGACAAAGCGGCTTCAACACGATCCGCTCGCCGGTTACCAAAGGACACGGGCTAGGCCTCGGCCTCTGAACTCGCTTCCGCTTCTTCAGCGGCTTTGGCTTCGGCAGCAGCGGCCTCTTCAAGCTCCTTGGCTTCCGCCGCTTCGCGGGCCTGATCCAAGGTCACTTGAACCTCTTCCATGTCGTAACATTCCACCAAGTCACCGATCTGGATATCAGACCAGCCCTCAAGCCCCATGCCGCATTCGAGGCTTTCAGGCACCTCTTCGACATCGTCCTTGAAGCGCCGCAGCGAACTCAATTCGCCGACGTAGATCTCCTTGTGGTTGCGTAACAAGCGCACCTTGGCGCTGCGTCGCAACATGCCCGAGACCACGATGCAGCCAGCGACGGTCTTGAGCTTCGGTGAGCGGAAGGTCTCCTTGACCTCGGCCCGGCCCAGATAGACCTCTTTTTGGGTCGGCGCGAGCAAGCCCTCGAGGCCTGCCCGGATGTCATCGATCACCTCATAGATGACCTTGTAGATCCGTACATCGACCTTGGCTTCGGCAGCCGCCTCGGCTCCCTTGGTGTCCGGTCGAATGTTAAAGCCAATCACGATGGCATCAGCGGCAACAGCCAAACTGACGTCATTAGCGGTGATCGCGCCAACACCCGAGTGAACGACATTGACCTTCACCTGAGGGACACTCAGATCATTGAGGCTTTCCTTCAAGGCCTCCACCGAGCCCTGCACATCGCCCTTGATGACGACATTGAGTTGCTTGGCATTGGCGGCCTGGTCGCCGTGCTTGAGGAACGACTCAAGGTTGACCCGAGCCCCGCGAGCCAGCTCGGCCTCACGGCGTCGTGTCGAGCGCCGTTCGGCGATCTGCTTCGCCGTCTTCTCGTCGGGAGCCACGTAGACCGAATCACCGGCCATGGGGACACCGTTGAGACCTTGCAGTGCGACGGGACAGGAGGGTCCAGCGGCCTCGACCACTCGGCCTCGCTCGTCCGTCAAGGCCCTCACACGACCGTAGAAACTGCCAGCGACGACCGTGTCGCCCTTGCGCAGCGTGCCTTCATGGACGAGTACCGTCGTGACCGAACCACGACCCCGATCCAGTTTGGCTTCCACCACAGAGCCGATGGCCGGCTTGTCCGGATTGGCCCGGAGTTCTAGGATTTCAGCCTGGAGCGCCAAGCCCTCAAGCATCTCTTCCACACCCTCGCCGGTCTTCGCCGAGAGTTTGGCCACCATCGTGTCGCCACCCCATTCTTCGGGCACGATCTGATGTTCGGTCAATTCTTGGAGGATCTGGTCGGGTTTCACCTCGGGGCGGTCCATCTTATTGAGCACGACCACCAAAGGCACATCTGCATCCTGGGCATGCTTGATCGCTTCCACCGTCTGGGGCTTGATCCCATCATCGGCTGCGACCACCAGGATCACGAGGTCGGTCACCTCCGAACCCCGGGCTCGCATGGCAGAAAATGCCGCGTGGCCTGGCGTATCGAGGAAGGTCGCCGGACCGGAAGGCGTCTGCACCTGATAGGCGCCGATGTGCTGGGTAATCCCGCCGGCTTCACCGGCGACGACATCGGCGGCCCGAATCCGGTCCAACAGCGAGGTCTTACCGTGGTCGACGTGGCCCATGACGGTGACCACCGGAGGCCGGGGCTTCAGATCCTCTTCACTGTCCGCCACCATCTCAAGAAGTTCCGTATCACTGACTTCGGCCGTCTTCACCTCGAAGCCAAACTCCTCAGCGATGAGCGTTGCGGTCTCGAAATCGATACTCTGGGTCATCGTGACCATCACGCCCTGCTGGAAGAGGGCGCCCACCACCTCGGCGGCTTTCACACTCATCATGTGGGCCAGATCCTGAATACTCACGGTCTCGCTGATGCTGAGTACCCGCTTGTGAGCTGCGATTTGGCTGGGATCGCGATCCACGGTCCGCCGGGCTGCCGTCCGACGCAGGAGCTCCTCACCCTGCATTTCCAGCAAGGCCTCCTTCGACAGGCGTCTCTTGCGACGTTTCTTCTGCGCCGCGCGTCCGCGGCGCCCACCGGGACCAGCAGGTCCGCCAGGTCCCGGCATCGGTGGTCGAACGAATCCGCCAGGTGCACCCCCAACGCCGCCACCCATCCGGCCGGGTCGTTGACCAGGACCAGCCATCCGGCCGGGTCCAGCACCTTGGCCACGGCGGGGCGGGGCCGACCCGCCAGCGGGTTTCCGGCCAAAGCCGCGCCGTCCCTCAGCTTTCAGGCGCTGTCGAATCGCATCGGCATCGATCACCCGAACGACTCGGGCCACCGGGGCAACGGCTGCAGGACGCTTTTTGATCCCCTCGGCCGGCGGAGCGACCTTGGGTCCCTCGGGCGCAGCAGCAGTGGCCTCAGCGGGCGCCTCGGGCTCAGACTCAGCCGGCGCTTCCGAAGGCTCTGCATCAGCTTCCGCGCTGACCTCAACCGCCTCGGGCTCAGGCTGATCGTCTTCGACGACTGGGTCGTCCGCACGCTCCTCGGCCGCTTCAGTCGCCTCGGCAGCACTTTCTTCTGGCGCCTCGACCGGCGCTTCTGGAGCCGCTTCTACCTCGGCAACAGCCTCCTCGGCTGCCTCGGCTTCGACCGCAGCCTCTTCCTCAGGAGCCTCGTCCTTCTTGCGGCGGCGACGCACGGCGATTCGCCGGGGTCGACTGGCCTTCTTCTCCGACAGGATCTTGTTCGCCACCGCTTCGTCCACACTTGCGGACGGTGACGCACCTAACTTCACGCCGTTGGACGTGAGGATCTCTCGAATTTGTTCCGGAGTCTTACCGAATCTTGACGCCAGGTCGTAGAGCCGGATCCTCGCCATGTCGCGCCTCCTTAGGCCATCTGACTCGCTCGCAATGAGCAGAGCCGGGCCAAGTCGTTAATCAAGCGACGCGCAGCAGGCCCGCCAGAAAGTCCGAGAACACCGGTGGGCCCGCGCCCTGACCACTGTCCTAGTTCCTCCTGCGTGCCGAGCACGTACACATCCCTCATGCTTTGGTCCACCATCTTTCTGGTCCGATCACTGCAGTCTTTTGCAGCGACGATCGGTCCCGATGAAAGATCCTGAAGGGTTTCCCTCAGGCCAATGGTGAGCCCCTGTCGACGGGCGGTGAGCGATAGTCCTTCTCGGACCAAGCGCAACAAGCCCGCTTCCACTTCGTTCAGTCGGTCGTTGGGTGCCGAATCCCTGACCCGTTGCCGCAGCGATCTCGCCGCAGCTCCCTTGAGCGCACTCAAGAGGCATTTTGCCCGAGCGCACGCATACGCACCTCGCCCAGGCAACCGGCCCCGGAGGTCGACCGCAAGCCCCTCACCATCGATGGTGACGAGACGGATCAGCGTGGCCTGCCGAGATTCACTGCGGCAGGCGGTGCAACGGCGCGTAGGCATCCCTTAAACGACTTCCTCGCTATCGGCGGCTGCTTCTGCTGGTGCTGCATCGGCGGGAGCTTCCGCTGCTGCCTCATCGGCGGCTGCTTCCGCTGCTGTCTCATCGGCGGCTGCTTCCGCTGCTGGCTCGTCGGCGGCGGGGGTCTCATTTTCGACCTCCTGGGCGGCCGCGGCGAAGTCGGCTTCATCGGGCCGATCCACCAGGCGGTTCAACTCCACATCGAGGCGAGCAGCCATCGCGTCTTCAGCCCGGAAAGCGACGGTCCAGGCCCGAGCCTCAGACCAACCGTAGGCCTCAGCAAAAGCCTCCAAATCCATCTCGGTGGCTTCAACGTACAGCTCGGCCAGGTTGGTCAAACCCGAGTCCACAATCGCAGCGGTACCCACCGGCCCTAGCTCAGGAATACCGTCGAGTCCCTCGCCCGCTGGCATGGTGACCGCAAGATCGTAGAGCTTGTAGACGTAGGAGGCCTGATCCCGGGCCAACTCCCGGCGAATCTTGCGCTCCGCACGCTCGCTGGCCACCGCGGTCAGGGCTGCCTCAACCAACTGTTGGGCCCGGTCATCCTCAATCCCCGGAATCGCTGCCAGTGCGGCCACATCGCTGTCCGCCACCTGGCCTGCAGAGGTGTAGCCGTAGTTGTAGAGCGTCTGCTGAATCAACTCACCCAAACCCTCGATACGATCGAGGCTCTCGAACGCAATCGCCCGCCGCTCGTTCATCTTGGACTCAGAGTGGAGGTCCAGTTTCCAGCCGGTGAGCTCGGCGGCAAGCCGCACGTTCTGCCCTCGCCGGCCGATGGCCAGACTCAGTTGATCGTCCGGCACCACGATCTCCATGCGGCGTTCGCCCTCGTCCACCAAAACACGGCTGACTTCGGCCGGCTGCAAAGCCGAGCAAACAAAGCGCACCGGGTCGGGGCTGTAAGGCACGATGTCGATCTTCTCGCCCCGCAGCTCATTGACCACGGCTTGCACTCGAATCCCCTTCATCCCCACACAGGCACCCACGGGATCCACATCGGCATCGCGGGATTGAACGCCAATCTTCGTCCGAGTCGCTGCTTCACGGGCCACCGCTTTGATCGAAACGATGCCTTCGTAGATCTCAGGCACCTCCCGCTCAAAGAGCTTCACGACGAAATCCGGATGGGCTCGGGACAGAACGATCTGACTTCCACGGGCCTCTTTACGAACCTCGAGCACGAGGGCTTCGATACGATCACCCGGGCGAACATTCTCCCGGGGCAGTTGCTCCCGGTACGGAAGAATCGCCTCCGCTTTCAAGAGGTCCACCATGATGTTGCCCCGCTCGATCCGCCGAACGGTGCCCGAGATCAGCTCACCACGGCGGTCCTTGAAGGCTTCGAAGACCACGTCACGGTCGGCTTCACGCACCCGCTGAATGATCACCTGCTTCGCCGTTTGAGCCGCAATCCGGCCCAACTCCTCAGTGGGAATCAAGAGACCGATTTCGTCGCCCAACTGCAGGTCGGGGTCGTCCTCGATCGCCAGAGCCTGATCCAAGGTGATCTCCAAATCTGGATTCTCAACCACCTCGACCACCTTCTTAAACTCGATCACATTGACCTCACCGGTCTCAGGATCAAAGTTCGCTTCCAAGTCGGCGACGAGACCCTTGCGCTTACGCGCGGCCGTCAGCATCGCTGCTTCAAGAGCTTCGATGATGACTTCCTTTTCGAGTCCCTTTTCTTTCTCGACCTCGCCGATGACTTTGATGAGCTCTTCATCCATGGAACTTAGCCTCCGAAATCGTAAATCAGGTTCATTCGCTGGATCCGCTCCAGGGGAACAGAGGTCTTTTCACTGCCCTCTTCGATCTCCAGCGATTCATCATTTCTTGCCATTAACTTGCCGGTCAGATTCCGGCGTTCGTTGCCCTTAACCAGCCGCAGTTGGACCCGGGATCCGAGGGCGGCATCGATCTCCACCGCCGTGGCCAAACGCCGGTCCAAGCCCGGGCTCGACACCTCTAGTTTGTACGCACCCTGAATCGGGTCCTCCACATCGAGAAGGCTCGATGCGAGGCGACTGGCTTCGGTGCAACCACCGATATCAATGCCGCTATCCCGATCCACAAACAGACGAACGATGGCGCCTTCTCGCCCCTGGGGCTGAAACTCGATATCAACCAACGAGAAACCCATACCTTCCAGCGGTTCCGCCAGAATCGCCTCGAGTTTCTTCAGCATCTCGGTCCGATGTCCCAAGATAAAGCGGCTAATCACGATGAGCTCCAGTTAAAGAAAAAGGCGGGTCCGAAGACCCACCCTGCGTCCGAAGATGCGAGATGTTGGGGGCGCAATATGGGCTAGGAGCAGCCACCGCAAGGAAAAAGCACGATCAGCCCCTCGGTCAGTTCTTTCGACTTTCTTTCGTCCGCTGATCATCTAGACTCACCCACATCGATTGGAGGTACCTATGCCTTTGATACGGATTCACGCCACTCTACTCGTGATGCTTTTTACAGCCTGCCCCCAACCGGATTTCGGCGAAGCAGCTGATTGTAATGCCAACAGTGATTGCACCGCTGGCTGGTACTGCGAACGGACCACGGGATTCTGCCTTGAAGCGGTTTGCGGTGATGGCGAAGTCCAACCCGGTGAAGCCTGTGACGACGGCAATCTCTCTGGCATCGATGCCTGTACGAGCGACTGCCAAGAGGCCCGTTGCGGCGATGGCTTCATTCATCGAGGGGTGGAACCCTGTGATGACGGCAACCAAATCGATGGGGACGGCTGTACTCGTCTCTGCGCCCTGCCCAGTTGCGGCGATGGAACCGTCCAAGAGGGTGAGGACTGTGATGATGGCAACGAACGCAACGATGACGCGTGTACGACGCGCTGCTTAGACGCCCGCTGCGGTGATGGCTACCACCGCAAGGATCTCGAACCCGAAGAAGTGGGCTACGAGGAATGCGATGATGGCAATACGGTCTCCACCGATGGGTGCACCCCCGTTTGTGGTGCACCCCGTTGCGGCGACGGTTACGTTCAGAGCTTTCTCGGTGAGCAATGTGACGATGCGGAGGAGAACGGCGAGGGGGCCGCTTGTACCCTTGGCTGTCTCGTGAATCGTTGTGGCGACGGCTCCGTTCGCGAGGGATTAGAAGAGTGCGATGATGGCAATCGTGACAACGCGGATGGTTGCACCAACGAATGCCGCACTGCCCGCTGTGGTGATGGCTATGTTCAAGAGCCTGAGAGCTGCGACGACGGCAATCCCATCGACAGCGATGGCTGCACCAACACCTGCGCGCTCGCTCGCTGCGGCGATGGCGTTCTCTGGCGGGGTATTGAAGAGTGCGACGATGGTAACGAGGTCAATACTGATGACTGCACCGGTCAGTGCCTAACAGCTCGGTGCGGTGACGGCATCGAGCACCAACTGCTCGAGGACTGTGACGACGGCAACCGGATCCATGTGGATGCCTGCACCAACGATTGCCAGCCGGCCCGATGCGGGGATGGCGTCCGGCGCCGAGACCGAGAGCCCGGAGATGACGGCTACGAGAGTTGCGACGATGGCAATGTTCTTGAGGCCGATGCTTGCACGGGCAATTGCCTCGTCGCTCGCTGCGGCGACGGCATTGTTTGGCGCGGCGTCGAAGAGTGCGACGACGGCAACGAAGTGCAAGGCGATGCGTGCACTAATGATTGCCGCTTCGGCTTCTGCGGCGATGGCATTGTCGCCCAGGGGATTGAGCAATGCGATGACGGCAATCGCATCGAAACCGACGCCTGCACCACTGCCTGCCGAAACGCAGCCTGCGGCGATGGGCACGTGCAGGGCGAAGAAGACTGTGACGACGGGAATCAAGCCAACACCGACAGTTGTACGAATGCCTGCCTCAATGCTCGATGCGGGGATGGTCACCTCCATCTAGGTGTCGAGCAATGC
>PBND01000040.1 GCA_002722845.1 Myxococcales bacterium
ATGAGTGAGATTGAACTTCAGGTGAATGGAGATGTTGTTTGCCTCAAGGACCAGACCGATTCGACGCTCTTGGGAGCGCGTCGAGACCGCCTTGGCCGCAACCAGAACTACTTGCCCAGAAGCTGGGCGAAGAGGGTCACGCCTGATTTCGTATGAGCCTGCGACTGCTTCTCGTTGGTGATATGCACCTGGGCAAACAGCCTCGGTTGACGCCCAGCCTCCGGGCGCTCGGCGTGGAGGGCGCAACCATCTCACCGGCGGCGGCCTGGCGCCGGGCGGCGGAACTCGCTGAGGAGCATGCTGTTCACGGCGTGCTCTGTGCCGGCGACCTAGTGAACCAGAAAGAGAACTGTTTTGAGGCTTTGGCCGAACTCATCGGCCCCCTCAAAGCGCTCCACCGGGCCCAGATTCCCGTCTATGCGGTGGCTGGAAACCATGACGTGGAAGCCCTGCCGATGTTGGCCCAATGGACTGATGGCGCCGGTTTTCACCTGCTTGGTGCCAATGGCCAATGGCAGGCGGTGGAACTCCATGGCGACGAAGGCGTCAAAGCTGAGCTTCTTGGCTGGAGCTTTCCCACCCAGGCCTATTACGAATCGCCACTGCCAGGACTCCCAGATCGGTCCGATTTAAAGGTGCCGCGCATCGGTTTGCTCCATTGCGATCGGGATGGGCACTCCAGTCATGCACCCGTCCCCTCTCGGGAACTGCTGGATGCCCCCGTCGACGCCTGGTTTTTGGGGCACATCCATATCCCTGATCGGGAGGGTTTAAGTCAGCCTCAACCCCTGGGCTATCTCGGTTGCCTCAGCCCCATCCGCAGTAAGGAGTTCGGTTGGCATGGGCCCTGGCTTGCCACCTTGGATCAGGCCGGCACGTTCACTTTGGAGCCCCTCTCGTGCAGCCCCCTTCGTCTCGAGCATGTCGACTGTGATTTGTCCGGCTTGTCCGGTACCCCCCAGCGCCTAGAGTCACTGCTTCAGGCGCGCACCCGGGAAGCCCTTGAGGCGGCCGACGAAAAGCTCGAACTCAAGGACGACCTCCGTGTGGTCCGGGTTCGGCTTCGCCTTGTGGGGGCAGTTGCTGACCCGCTCCAAATAGATCAAGTCATCGAGGCCGCAGACTACCATAACTTGAGCGTACCCATCGGTGGACGCAACTGGGTCGTCGACCGGCTGACCAATGAATGCCGGCGTCAAGTGGACCTGGAAGAGCTCAGTCGAGGGCATGACCCACCGGCCCACTTAGCCCAACAACAACTGCGGCTGGAAGCCGGCGACGATGAAGACCTCATCGACGCTTTTCGAGCCTTTCTACGCCAGAGCGAGCTCGGCACTGGGCGCTGGTCTCGGTGGCCTGAGCCCAGCGACGAAGCGATTCGCGCCTTGTTGCTACGACGGGGGGCTCGGCATTTGGCCCAACTCCTGGGCCAAAAGGAGGAGGTGCCCTTTGAAGCTTGAGCGCTTGCACCTCTGCCGAAGCGTCGGGCTTCCCGAAGGTTTAGATGCGATCGTTCCCGGTCCTGGCCTCAACCTGATCTTAGGGGCCAATGGTTCGGGAAAGTCGAGTCTGACCGCCGGCGTGCTTCAGGCCCTCTTCCACGAGATTCGGGATGACCAACTGGTGATGAACATCAGTCTCGCCGGCGGTGTGGACCTGAGCCATGCCCACGGCAAGAGTCATTGGAATGGTCCGGTGCCCGCCTTGCCACCGACCCATTTCGCCAGCAGCTACCGCCTTGGGCTTTTGGATTTGGGGGAGGAAGGGGACTCAGAGGCCGATTTGGTCCGGCGGCTCAAGCGAGAGTTAGCTGGAGGCTACGATCTCCAATGTCTGTCTGAAGGACGCCGGGTGAAGCAGAGCCATGGTCGAAAGGCCTGGCTTGAGCGGCAGCGGGCGGAAAAGGAGCGGCAGCGGGCGCTGAATGGCTATGACGAGTTACAGCGGCGACAAAAAGGACTGGTCGGACTGCGGGAGGAGTTGCGTCTCGCCGAGCAGGGACAAGGGCGATTGCAGGACCTTGGTCGGGCCAAGCAGCATTGTCAGCGCCGCGGGACCATCACCAAGGATGAGGGGATTCTCGCGGCAGCTCCCAGCGATTGGCGGGAGATACCACTGGATGCTGTCGAACAGGTACAGAGTGCCGACGAGCAGTTGCTGGCCTTCGATGCGCGCCGCCGTGAATTATTGATCGAACTGGAAAGCAATGGGCGGGAGACCGAGGCCCTTGGTTTGACGGCACCCCTGAGCGAGGACGAATTGGTCGCCTGGCGTCGGCGAGCGAAGAAACTCGAAGGATGGGAGCGGGAACAGAGTGACCGCCATCGTCGCCGGGCCACCCTGCAACCGGCCATTGTGATTGAAGACCAGGGGCAATTACTGCCCAATATCGATGCCCTCGAAGCGAAAATCCTCCAGCGATCAGCCCTGATGCAGGACCTCCAAACCCTTGAACGCCAAGGAGGGAGCGAAGCCCCTGCTACGGCGAAGCTGCCCGAGTCGATTCATATCGGCCGGGAGTTGCTTGCCCAGTGGTTGCAGGTGGTTCGACCCCGGCAGCTGCCCGGTTGGTTGCTCTTCGTGTTGGCCTTGTTGCTGCTGATGGGCATGGTGGTGGGCCTTCAAGGGCAGTGGTTGGGCTACGGCGTTGCAGGCATCGCATGTCTTCTCCTCGTTTGGACCCAGCAGGAACCCAAGGACAGCCGGGACCAACTCCAGCGTCGCTATGAGGACACGGGCTTGCCCCGGCCTGAATCCTGGGATCCCGGCGCGGTCGGCGAAGCCATGGAGCGTCTCAACGATCAGGTCGCGGCCGACGATCAAGCCCGGGCTGAGGCTCAAATACGTTCTCAAAACGAGAAGGCTCGCCAGCAGGCTCTGCAGGGCCTGGAGGAGTTGAATGGGGAATTGGCTGAGATCGCCCGCAGTCTCGGACTTCCTGAGGACGTATCGAGCATGGGCTTGAGGGAAGCGGTGGAAGCTCTGAAAGATCGCCGAGACCTTGAGGAGTTGGAAGCCCTCATCGCGGTGGCTGATGATGAAGCGGACCAGCTGCGCAGCCAAGCCTTGGATGCACTGCAGTCCTACGGTTTGAGCGCACCTGTGGATGGCCACGGACTTGAGGCTTTTGTCGAGAACCTGGGCAACCGCTGCCGGGAGTGTCGTCACCTTCACAAGGAGAGGTCACAGTTAGAGGATCGAGTGGCAGCCCACGATCGAGAACGGATCGAAATCGTCGCTCGCCGTGATGCGCTCCTTGGTGGCGGAGACTTGGTCGAGTTGGCGGCCCGGGTTCAGGTTTCCAAGGACGCTCACGAGGCGGAGATCCGCTTGGTTCGTGACCGGCAAGAACTCGCCCAGTTGGCCACACAGATCGAAGACCCCGAACTGTTAGCCTGCGATCAGGAACTCTTGGCGGTCTTCACCCGTGAGAGCGAAGGGGCCCTAGAGAATATGAAGGTCCTCATGGACCAGATCAGCAAGACGGAGCAGGCCATTCTACAGGCTCGGGAGCAGGCCCCGCTGCGCCAGGCGGACCAGGCCTTCGATGCGGCTCAGGAAGCCCTGGAGTCCGAGTATGACCTGGGCCTGGACTGTCTTGCCGATACCTTTCTCGCTCAGCAACTCCAGGCCGATTATGAATCCAAGTCATCGCCCCAACTCTTTGGTCGTGTGCGGCGCCGACTTGAGGCCTTTACCTTGGGACGATACGAGTTGGAGATACAAGGGAGCGAACTCAGAGCCATCGACCATAGCGGCTTGGGCAGCCAGGCCTTGAGCGAGCTCTCCCATGGCACTCGAGTCCAACTCTTGTTGGCGGCTCGCTTAGCCTTCATCGAAGAGCATGAGGACGGTGTCCTCCTGCCCCTCTTTCTCGACGAGGCACTCTCGATTTCAGATCCGGAGCGCTTTGAGGCGGTGGCGAAGGTTCTGATGGACCTCGTCGCCGAGGGCCGCCAGGTCTTTTACTTGAGTTGTGATGGTGCGGATGCCCATCGATGGCAGCGCACGGCAGAGAGTCTAGGCCAACCGGCCCCTGAGGTGATCAGGCTGGGGAAGATGGCGTCCTTGGTGACCTACGAGGAAGTGCCGGAGTTACAGGCCCCGGGTCGCGATGAGTCTGCCGAGGCCTATGGCCGCCGAATTGGGGTGCGAGACCTTGATCTCTGGTCGCCAGCCGAGTCTTTGGATCTGTTCTACCTCCTCGAAGACCGATTGGATCTCGTGCACCGGCTTCGCCAAGCGCAGCAGCTACAACTAGGGCCTTACAGCCTGCTCCGGACCCGGGCCCGGAATCCAGCCCAATTGACTGACGACGACCTGCGTCAATTGGACCTTCGAGTTGCGCTCTTTCAGGACTTTCTTCGCCTCCAGCGCGTCGGCCGCGGGTCCCCGGTTCGCCGGGAGATGTTTGAAGATGAGCGCCTCAAACCTTCATCAAGAGCGCTCCTCGCAGATCTTCTGGATGCGGTCGACGGAGATGCTCAAGCGCTCATGCTCAAGGTGGAACAACGGCAGGGTGATGCCTTTCGACGTAAGCAAAGAAACCTGGCAGAAGTGCTCGCTCAGATCCTCGAGGAGCACGGTGCGCTGGATACCCGTCCGGTGATGGATGCGACCGAGCGGTTGGGTCAGTTGGTCGACCAACACGGGCAGCGGGTCGACTTGGACGTGATCGCGTGGCTCGATGGACTCTGGAGCCATCGGATCCGCGGGATCGAAGGGGAAGCATGATGGTCACGGTCATGATCTCGGAATTCGATTTGAAGGGGCTATCTCACCCCGATTCGAGTGGTTTGGGCCTTGTAAGGGATGGTCGGCGGCTGTGACGACTCTACAGGCCCAACCTGAACATGCTATGGAGCCAGAGCGACAGGGATGCTCAGTCATGGGACGCGCACTTGTTTTAGCCGCAATGCTGACGACGGGCTGCCACTCGGCCGTAGAGGCTCCTACCGACTTCGATGCTCTGCTCATCTTTCTCTTTGACCATTTTGACGACGAAGAGCCCGATCACCTCATCGCGGGTGTGGAGAATCTGATGGCGTATGTTGATGGTCATCGCCTTGAACTGAAACAAGGTTACGTGGTGGACAACCTGACCCCAGCGGTTGTGGAGCGAATCGAAGGGGAGGAGCACGATTTAACCGACCTCCTGGGCGTGGCGTTCACCCACGACTTTCAGCATCCGCTGACCACCATGATCGATGCTCAGGTTCGGGATGATCCGATGGTCTATTGGCCGGGGAAATACGACAAGTACGACAAGACCCCTGTCACGGATCGGGATTGCTTTTTGACCAGTGATTGCCCGAGCTATGTTCAAGATACGGCGTCCATCAACAACCTCCCCCTCGGGCTGAAAGCCGATGTGGAATATCGAGCCGTCTATCGGTGGATTGAAACCTCGGTGGGGCCAACCATGGTGCAGAGGAACCACCTCTTAAGGTTGGCCGAGTTCAACTGGGATTGGATCGAGATGAAGTTCCAGTACTATCTGGGGGTGCAGGTTCAGTTGGAGCCAAACTGCACAAATCGGACAGAAGCCTCCTGGATGTTGGCCAACATGGGAGATTCGCCCATCCCCGTCGATCTAGGCATTCAGATGGCTCTCGATTCCATGCGCGGAAGTGCGGAAGCTTGGGACGTCTATCTCGAGACACGGGAAGAGTAGGAATACGTGTGCGTCGCCGCCGCTGATCATCGGGCACCGTGCGGATGAATAGAGCCCTTTCATGGTTGGCCCACCATGGTTGGAACCACCCTTGGCGAGTGCTTTCCATCTTGCTGCTGCCGACGCTGGTGCTTGGCTTCTTCGCGAGTCAACTTCGACTCGATGGTAGCCTGCTCGGTGCGGTCAACGACAATGACCCCCAGGTGGTTCGGCTCAAGCAGCTCAAAAAGCAATTCCCCGCCGGTGGCACCATGGCCTTGTTGGTGGAGGGGGGCACAGAAGCCCAGCGGCGGGCCGGTGTTCGACAGGCAGCGGAACAACTCGTCGAGCAGCCATCGGTACTTCAAGCAGCCTACCGCCTGGACGCGTTCATCGCCTATGGTCACGGCATTTTACTGATCAAAGACGAGACCTTCGAGCGATTGAAGCGCCGTTTGGAGGGATTGGCCTTCGTCCTCGAAGTCGCCCAGCATCCGGAGGCCCAGGAGACCCTCTCCACCCCCCAGGAGTCCAGTCCTGCGAAGGCGGAAGAGATGGTGGATCTGGCCGAAATGATTGCGGGTGATCTACCGTCGGGCTTGGTGGCCGAGGGGCTCTCGGACTTGCCCCTTCGAAGCGGCTGGTTCGCCAGTCCCGACGGACGCATCTACGTGCTGGACCTCCGGACCACTCTGGACCCCATCGCCGATGATGTTGGGGGCGCAGCCTTCGTACCCATCGACCAAGCTTTAGCGTCTGTCCGGCAAGCTTACCCCGACTTGACCTTTACCTTCGCTGGCATGGCTGCAACGGCCCACGAAGACCAGGCGAATGTCCTCAGTCAATTATTACCTCTGTCCTCGATTTCGCTGCTCTTGGTTCTCTTTCTATTGAGTCGATTGAACCGAAGTATTTGGTCGGTTGGGCTCACCGGGTGCGCCCTCGCAGTCGCCTTGGTTTGGACCTTCGGTTTGGTGCACCTCGTCATCGGCTATGCCTCGGTGATGGCTGCCGGCTTTGCGATTCTCCTCTTCGGTTTGGGGATCGACCACGCTGCCCATCTCCTGTTGCGCTTCGACCGGGAGCGCCGGGCAGGCTGCGATGGCGCCGAGGCAACGAGGAGGATGCTCGTTCAGACGGGCCGAGGGGTCCTTGTGGGTGGACTGACCACCGCGTTGGCCTTCGGCTTGATGGCCTTCATCGATTTTAAAGCGGCGGTCCATCTCGGGATCACCGCCTGTATGGGGATGGTCGCGACGCTCATCACCGTGATGACGGTGTTGCCGGCCGGATTGCGTTTGACCGTGGCTAAACGCCAGGTACCGCCGGAGGCTGCGCCGGTGGCGGTCCTCGAAAAGATCACCCAGGCCAGCCTCGCCTCGCCGAAGTGGGTGATGGGCCTGAGTGCTTTCATGCTGCTCCTGGGCCTTGCAGCCTTTCCCCGCTTCGAGTTGGAGACTGATCTCGAAGCGGTGATGACCCAAGATCTGCCCTCGATGATCGCATTGCGCCGTTTGAAAGACCAGGCGGGGATCACCACCGAAGCGGTGCTTTCTGCGGCACCGGACCTCGCAACGGCGCGGGCCCGAGCTGAGCGCCTTGAAGCGTTGCCTCAGGTGGCCCGAGTCGAGGGTGTTCACCGACTGCTGCCCCCGAACCTCAAGGAGCGGGTGGCTCGAAACCAGGCGATGCTGCCCATCGTAGAGGCCTTTGAAGACCTGCGCATCGAGGGGGTAACGTCGGCCCAGTTTCGTCAGGTGACGGCGGCCTTGGAGCAGCGGATTGAAGCCTGGCCCGAAACGGGCGAGTGGCGGGCAGTGAAGGCTCGGGCCCGGGGCGTCCTGGAGCGGATTCGTGCCCAGGACCCCAAAGCGCTTCAAGCCCACTTGGTCGCTGCCCAAAATGCCCTCAAGCAGGGGCTGACCGATCCGGTGCTTCAACCGGAGGACCTACCGGAGCCCTGGCGGTCTCGTTATCTGGGCGACGGCGAGTACCTGAGCCTTATCTTTCCCAAGGACGAACGTCTTGCCGCCGATTCGCTCAGCGAGTTCCGGGCTGCTGTGACCGCGGTCGACCCCCAGGCCGCTGGAGGCCTCTTCGTTGTCGACTACTTGCTGGTGGGGGGCGTGGAGCGAATGAAGGGCAGCCTGGGGCTCATCTTGCTCGTCTTGTTCGTGGTCCTCTTCTTGGATTTGCGGCGCCCCAAACAGGTCGCGGTCGCCTTGGTTCCTCTGCTTTGTGGTTCCATTATCGGCCTCGGCGCCCTTCTTTGGCTGGGCCGGCCGATCACTTTGGTGATGTTGAGCGCATTCCCCCTCATCTTTGGCATTGGGATCGATGATGGCGTGCATCTGCTGCATGGGTGGAGAGAGGGGGGCGACATCAGCCGTTCGGTCAGTCAAATTGGCGCTGGCATCCTCTTTACATCCCTGTCGACAGCCCTCTCTTTTGGCGTGTTGCTTGGCCTTGACCACAACGGCTTCGAAGGGCTCGCCCTTCTCGTGATCATCGGGGTTGGAACCTGCTTTGTCGCTTCGATGACGCTGTTGCCCGTGTTGGCGAGTCGTTTTCTGGAGCCGCCGACGTGAAACTTGGACCTCGCTCACAGCCGGGCCCGCACGGGGGTGCCCTTTAATGCTGTGGGTCTGCCTGTGGTTCCTGTGGTTTGCCCTGGTGGGTGGGGCGGTCTCGATTACCTATCATCGGATGCTCGCCCACCGAGCGTTCCGGGCCCGCCCGTGGTTTCGCTATACACTGGTGGTCCTGGCCGCAACGGCAGGCCCGCCCATTCAATGGGCCAGCAATCACCGTCGACATCATCGGTATGTGGACCAGGAGGGTGATCCCCATTCACCGATCCAGGATGGTTTTTGGTGGGCCCACTGCGGGTGGTATTTGGGCCGGCGTGAGCCGTGGCTGTGCCTCCTCTTCGCCTTATCCGGGCCCTTCAGGCTGATCATCGATCCCTTTCTCTGGCCGTCCCTTGAGGCCATGGAACGGGTCCCACAGGATCTCGGCAAGGATCGGGGCCTGGTCTTCCTGTCCCAGCACTCGGTGCACCGCGGTATGATTTTGCTCCACCTTCTTCCTGTGGTCGGCTTTTGTTGGGCCTTGGGGTGGCCGGGGCTGTTGATTGCGTGGGCCAGCGCCGTCTTTTTCTACAATCTGGGCGATGGGGTGAACTCGTTCGGTCATCTCTATGGCGAGCGTGACCCCGCCAACGCCGGTGAGGCGCGAGACACCTGGTGGTTGGCCCTTTTGACTTTCGGCGAAGGTTGGCACGGTTTCCACCACGCCCATCCCCGGTCGCCCCGGATGGGACCCTTCGACTTCGGTTGGTGGGCGATTTGGGTCTTTGATCGAATCGGCTTAATTGAAGCACGACGCCCCGAGCAGGGGCAGCAGGGGGAGCGACAGCATGCCTGAACCTACCGAAAGCCAATTGGTTCTCTACCTCATCCTCTATGTGATCCTGCCCATCTGGACCATCGCCGGCACGGTGGACTGGTGGTGTCACCGAAGGACGAAGATCGAGGAGACCAGTGGCCTGAAAGAGAGCATCATCCACAGCATCATGGGCATTCAGGTGGGGCTCCCCATCCTCGCCTGCCTCATCTTCGAGGTGAACGTCCTCTTGATGCTCTTTTGTTTCTTCATCCTCATCACCCACGAGTACGTGGCCCATCAGGATATTGTTTGGGCGACGCCGAGACGGGAAATCTCCCACCTCGAAATCCATGCCCACAGTTATCTCTCGACCGTTCCCTTCTACCTCATCGGTCTGATCGTGGTTCGGCGCTGGGATACCTTTTTGAAGATGATCACCTTCGACTGGTCCGGCGAGATGAGTCTTGTCCTTCGCAGCGAACCCATTGGAGGCACGCCCTACTATTTGCCCTATTACTTAACCTTTGCTCTTTGCGTGGGCGTGGTTCCCTACGTTGAAGAGAACATTCGCTGCTGGAATTATCAGCGGCGCCAGCGAAAGGCTCAGGCATGAGCGTCTATATCACCCAGACGGGGTCATACCTCCCCGGTGATCCGGTGGACAATGAACGGATCGAGACGGTCCTGGGATTTGTCCATGACAAGCCGAGCAAGCTCAAACGGCGGATCCTCAAATCCAACGGCATTCAGACCCGTCATTATGCCATCGACGCGGCCCAGGAGACGCAGGTTCAAAATGAAGAGATGGCGGTGGCTGCCGGTCAATTGGCCTTGGAGCGATCTGGTCTCGAGCCCCAGGACATTGGTTTGCTGAGCGTGGCGACGAGTCAGGGGGACTATGTTTTACCGGGGTTCGGCAGTCAGGTGCAGGCCGGTCTCGAGATTCCCCGGGTGGAGCTGGTCACCACCCATGGCATTTGCTCCTGTGCGATGATGGCTCTGAAGGCTGCGGTGAACGGGGTGAAAGTTGGTGACCAACAACAGGCGCTGGTCGTCTCCTCTGAATTGTCGAGTCGCTTACTCAAAAAGCAGCGCTACGAGGCGGCGATCGGCTCGATCGGCGCACAGAGAGGCTTGGATTTTAATGCAGAATTCCTGCGTTGGATGCTTTCGGATGGGGCCGGGGCCATCGTTCTTTCCGATCGGCCCCGGGCCAATCAACTGAGTTTTCGAGTCGACTGGATTCGATCCTTCTCCCATGCGGACAGTTTTCCCGTTTGTATGAGCGTTGGTCACTCCGGCAAGGGGGAAGATGCCCCGAAGTCCTGGCAGGATTACAGCACCTATGGCGAGGCCGAGGCCGATGGTGCCCTGCTGATTCGCCAGGATGTCCGTCTGCTGGAAAATATCGTCAAGCTGGGGGTTGATGGCTTTCTGGGCCTCATCGAAGAAGGCACGGTGGTCGTCGACGAGATCGATCACTTCCTCTGCCATTACAGTTCCCATTATTTCCGTGGAAAAATCGTTGAGATGCTGACCAAAGCCGGGGCGATGGTGCCCGAAGAGCGCTGGTTCACGAATCTCTATGACAAGGGCAATACGGGCTGTGCGGCCATGTTCATTATGATCGATGAGTTTTTCCAGTCAGGTCGGGCGAAGCCTGGCGAGACCATCTTTTGCCATGTGCCCGAATCCGGGCGCTTTAATACGGTCTACATGCAACTGACCTGTGTGGAGGGCACATGACCCAAGACGACCCGATCGGTGGGCAGGAGGCCCTTCAACCCCTGGCCCAAGAAGCCTTGAGAGGCTTGTTGCGCACTTGGATGGAGTTTGAACGCAAGCTCGCAAAGGTGCCGGTGCTACGGCGCTTAGATACGGGCACCTTTTCCCAGTCGGATTATCAGCGTCTCCTTTTCAACCTGCGGGCCCAGGTGGTGGAAGGGGCCCGCTGGATCACCCGAGCAGCCTCCAGTTTTGACCGGGACCATGCCGAGGTTCGTAGCATCGTGATCAGTCATGCCAAAGATGAGCATCGGGATTATGAGATCCTAGAGCAGGATTATGTCCGTGCCGGTGGCGAACTCGAGGCGATCCAGGCTGGCCAACGCAACATCGGCAGCGAAGCCTTGGCGGCCTTTCTCATGCACCGAGCCAGCCAACCCAACCCGGTGGATATGCTCGGGGCGATGTTCATCATCGAGGGCTTGGGCGAAAAGATGGCAGCCAGCTGGGCGGAACGTATCTGTGAATTGACCGGCCTACCTGAAGAGGCGACCACCTTTCTCCGTTACCACGGCGAAAATGACGAGAACCATATGGAGCGTTTCTACGTCATGCTGGACACGGTGGCGACCAGCCCGGAGCGGGTCGCAGCCATACAGAAAACAGCCAAGGTGGTGGCCCGCCTCTACGCATTACAACTGGAGGAGTTGGACAATGTCTGAGCGGAGTGCAGCCACTCTTTATGAGGCTTTGCTCGCCGATGACAGCCATCCCATCGATCCGGTGGCCAAAAAATATTGGCTTCAGGACCTCCAGAACCCACTGCGCTTGAGTCTGCTGCCGCTGATGCGCATTGGCTGTACGCTGACGCTGCACACGGTCTACTTTTTGAAGCGATTGATCCCGATCCAGTTCCGGGCCCATCGGTTCCTGCAGTGGTTGATCTGCTTCTTCATGAAATACTTCGTTCGACCGGAGGCAAACATCCTCATCATTCGTCACTTTGCTGTCGAGTCGAACATCCTTAACCTGCTGATCCGCAACTCGAAGGGCGGCGAGAACGTCCCCCTGGTGGACCTTTACCCCAGCATGATCCGGGACTTGATGGACGCCACATTTGTCGATCACGACCAAGGGGTTTTGATGACGTTTCGCGATCTGGGCAGTTGCCGAGATGAGGCCTGGCCGATGGCCGAAGCGTCCCTGGACTGGAGCGGATGGCGTGACTTTGAGGTCCAGTACGATACGTTCCACAAAAAATGGACTCAGTTTCTCGATTTTGAAACGGCTCATGAACTCTTCAAGACGACCTTTTGCCTCCTCTTGACCGCCCGAGAATATGAGGCGGCGATCAACTCCTTCCAATTCGATGAGTCGATGGCGCTGCGGATTGGCCGAATGATCGACGAGCCGAATCTGGTGGAGATGACCGCGAACAAGTTCCCGCTGGTCTTGGTGAGCACCCGCAACTTAAGTCGGCGGTTTGTGCTTCATGGCATCTTTACGGAGCACCTACATGCTCATCTACAGGAGATTAGAGTTCGCCATCACGGAAGGTAATGCCGGTGGGGACCGACCCGTAACCGACTGCTATAAGACTTAAAGTCTTAGTTGAGGGAGGTCCTCCTCGGGGCCTTGCAGTGTGAGGGATTCCTTCAGTACAGTTGGATGTCCAACCGGAGTAAAACCATGCCTGAAGAACCGATGGAGCCCTTAAGAAATGATCCCAACAGCACCTGCCATGACGAGACAGTCACCTGGCTTGCGAGCGGTGATCAACCCAATCCACTCACAACGATGGAGCGGGCCCGCCGGGAGCGACAATTAAGAAGATCCAGCGCATCGCCCCGGCCCGAACTCCTCGAGCAGGTTCGCCATGGGTTTCTCAGCTTTAATCCCCACGATGACGGGGAGATGGAGGCTGATGTCTTCCGGATGGATGTCGCTGAGATCCGCGACCGACTCCCCGAATCGGTCCTCTCGTCTTTCGATCATTACCGGCATTTTGTGGAGGGGCATCGCTGGGGCTTTGTTCGCCTCTTGGCCCGCTACATGAACGAGGACCGGGTGCTGGTCGTGGCTGTTCGGGCCACCCATGGCGGCTATCTAGAAATCTTCGATGCTCACGGGATGCCCCTGCTTAGTGGCCGCAAGTTCCAAGATGAAGCCATTTGCTGGGATGGGGAGTTTGGTGCCTGTCGGGAGTCCGTCATTTACGACGACTGAGCTAAACCAGCCCCATCGGGAACTGACTCGGGGGCGACGGCTAGGCTCACAACAAACCTCGAACCTTGGGGCGCACGGTCTTCGAAGCGAACGCTGCCGTTCATGGCCTGGCAGAGGTGTTTGACAATGGCCAGGCCAAGTCCCGAGCCACCTCGGTCTCGACTTCGACCCCCATCCACCCGATAAAATCGTTCGAAGAGCCGGTCTTGATGCCTCGCTTCGATGCCCTGGCCATCATCTTCGATCAGGATCTCGACGTGGTCACCCGCTGGCCGCGCGGCCACAAGGATGCTTTCACCACCGTACTTTAGGGCGTTGTCGATGAGATTGACGAGGACCTGTTCGAGGGCTTGGCGGTCAGCCAGAATGCGGAGGTCGCCGGCCTGCTCATGGCGAATCTTCGCGCCACTTGCCTCGGAATGGGCCTGACAGAGCAAGAGGCTTCGTTCGATCTCCTGGTGGACATCGATCGGGCCGAGGGCCGCGCTGAATTGACCTGCTTCGAGACGGCTTAACTCCAAGAGACTTGCGATGAGTGAGCCAAGTCGTTCCGCATGGCGGTGAATCGCTTTCGCAAGGTCGAGGCTACGACCTTCAAGAGCCCCATGGGTCACGAGGACTTCGCTGCTCGATTGAATGACCGCAACAGGCGTCCTTAGCTCATGCTCGACGTTGGCGACGAAATCCTTTCGCCCCCGCTCCAGGCGCCGGGCCTCGGTAAGGTCCAGCACCACCAAGACCGCACCACCTTGTTGAAGGGGGCGGACACGGGCCAGGTGGTTGCGGCCGTCGGGGCGCTCGAACTCGGCCTCCCCCCCGTGCCCTTGAAGCGCCTGCCGAACAACCTCATGGAGTGCGGGAACCCGCAGGACTTCGATGAGTCTCAGCCCAAGACTGTCGCCTTGGCTATCCAAAAGGCTCTGGCCGGCATCGTTACATGCATTGATTCGGCCTTGAGCATCCAGGCTGATCACCCCCTCTGCCATGCCTTCGAGGAGAACACCCAGCCGGTCCCGTTCTGCAGCGAGTCGGTCGATACGCCCGGCGAGTTTTTTCTGCCCGTCTCTGATGGCCCGAGACAGGAGATCCAACTGATCACTGCCCGTCGTCGTTTGCCCCTGGAAGGCCCAATCCGGATCGACCAGTTGCTGAAGGCGATGGCGCAAGAGCAGGCTGTGGAGAATGCTGGTGATCATCACGGCTGAGGTGATCAAGGCGATGGTCTGGGACCAACCCGTGGTGAAAAAAGCCAGCGAGATCCCAAGGATCCCGATGACGCAACGCAGGATGTTCATGGGGTCTCTTGACTACGGAAGCGGTAGCCGACGCCGCGAACCGTCTCGATATAGCTGCCGGCCGACCCCAGTTTTTCCCGCAGTCGTTTGATGTGGGTGTCGACGGTCCGGTCACTGACAAATGTTTCCGTGCCCCAAACATCGTCGAGGAGGACCTCTCGACTTTGAACTCGGCCTCTGCGCTCAAGAAGGGTGACGAGGAGTTTGAACTCAAGAGCTGTGCAGGCCAGCTCTTGGTCATCGACCAACACCCGGTGTCCTGGGAGGTCGAGGACGAGACTGCCGAACTCAATGGCATCCTCCTGCTGAACCGACGTTTCAGTCCGGAGGTTCGGTCGCCTTAAGAGAGCCCGTATGCGCAACTCCAATTCTCGCATTGCGAAGGGCTTCACGAGATAGTCATCGGCCCCCGCCTCAAACCCAACGACCCGGTCATAGGTTTCGCCTCGGGCCGTGAGCATGAGCACTGGGAGGTTTTGGTAACTTGGATCTCGCCGCAGTTGCCGACAGATTTCGAGGCCTGTGAGGTCTGGCAGCATCAGGTCCAAAATGACCAAGGCGAATGTTTCGTGCAGGAGCACGTCGAGTCCGGCCCGGCCTGTGGTTACGTGGGTCACCTGAAAGCCAACAGCCTCAAGACCAAGGACAACACCCTGGGCCAGATCCTCCTCGTCCTCCACAAGCAGAAGTTTCATGGAACCTCCGGAGCCGTCTCTAATGGACGGGACACTCCATGTCACATGCCTGCCATCTAATTGTTGCGATTCAAAGGCGACAGTGGGCGCGGCCTCGTTCGTTGAGCCCTTGACCGGAGGTCCTAGTTATTCCAATCCCCGGCCATGGATTTAAGTGAACTTGAAGACAACATGGGGTGGCTGGAGTGGGAAGACCG
This sequence comes from Myxococcales bacterium, assembly GCA_002722845.1. Lineage (GTDB taxonomy): Bacteria > Myxococcota > UBA4151 > UBA4151 > UBA4151 > UBA4151. The sequence goes on from PBND01000040.1 coordinate 15,179, forward strand.
CTATCGCTACCTCATCGAATTGGGTGAAGCCTTGGAGCCCATCGACGAGGTGGCTCGCTGTGAGGCCAACCGCGTTCAGGGCTGCATGAGTCAGGTCTGGCTGCAATTGGAGCCATCAGAAGGTCGCCTTCATTTTCGTGGCGACAGCGATTCAGCCATCGTTAAAGGGCTCGTCGCTGTCTTGCGAATTGCCTATTCGGGGCAATCTCCCCAGCAGATCCTCGATTTTGATCTGAAAGGGGCCTTTAGCCGCATGGGGCTCGATGAACACCTGAGCCCTAATCGTCGCAATGGGTTCTATTCGATGGTGGGTCTGATCCGAGGTCGGGCCCAGGGCATGTTACAACGAGTCTGAGCTTGTTTCAGGCCGGGTGGTTGAGCGCCCCTTCTTAAAGGCATGGTCCCAAATCGGACGCAGGTCCAAATAGTCCTGCTCTTCTCGCTCGGGCACGGAAAGCCCTTCTCGGCTCAAGGTCCGTTGATAGGTCTCCCAGCCATTTTTAACTTCGATGAGCTCGAGTTCGGCCAGCAGTCCATGTTCTCGAGCCGAGCGATACCCATCGATTTCCTGCAACTGGCGCTCCAGGCAGAACTGGAAGTCCGCTAAGTCTCCCTCATCGCCCCGTCGCTCCAGAAAGATGCGATACCGGGCTTTGGGGCCGGAGACCGGCGTGACCAAAAAGAACCGGGGTTTTAGGTTCGTCTCCCAGTGGGCCACCTCGACGGCGCGACGGATTGCTGCTTCACCGACTTTCTCGCCAGCCAGATTGGCGGCCATATCCAGCCGGCCGAGAAACTCAATGCAAGGGGTTGCGCCGTGAAAGCCGACGCAGCGCACCGCATCTCGGAGGTGGTAGCGGGTGAGACCACCGGCGGTGGTCACGATGGGCGAATAGGTGCCACCGAGTCGTAGTTCATCCACTAAGCAGGGCCGGGCGTCCGGGGCTTCAAGGTCTTGGAACTCTAGGAAATGACTCGTCACGGCCAGGACACTGCCGGTGCCGCTCCACAGTGGAAAGCTGACAATACCCTCGGTCGCAATCAGTCCTTTTGCTTGAATTCGAGTGTTGGGAAACCAGGCCTTCAGGTTCGGTAGCAAGGCAGCCGATGGCCCCTCGCCATAACAGGACAGCAGTTGGAGTCGTGGCCATAGGGCGCTTCCCACGAGATCCCCGGCCTCATCGAGCCCAGCCATGATCGCTGCCCGGCGGCTGGGCTTGAGGGTGTCGAGAAGGGGTTCGAGATTCTGCGCCAGTTCTTCCATCAGCGCGACCAAAAAGGTGGGATGCCAGATGGAGATAAAGCCCAAGTCCTCGCAGGCCAGAAGTTCCTGGATGGTCTGTTGGCGCCAGGCGCTTGGGTCGGCGATCCGACGAACTCGGCTGCGGACAGCGCGGGTGCGACGCAGGGCAAAACGGGCCAAGGGGCTAAAGAAGTCGGTATCGTCGTCCATACCGATAGGGATGCCGCCCGGTGTGCTCTCTCGCTGATGGGGCAGGGGCGCCATGCCCCAGTAACTACGGGTTCCCACCAGATCGGGACAACCGATGGACAACTCTCGAAGCCAGGGAGCGGTCGCCGCGGCAAACTCGCTAAAGAGACCGTCGGTATAAGGGATCAGTTTGATCTCTCCAGCGGCACCTCGGCTCCGCTCCATGAGTCGAACCGGCGCCCGGGTCAGGACACGTCGCTCCCCATTGGCGATTCGGTTGATCCATTCAGAAAAATCGTCATAGCTGCGGACCGGAACCCGATCCTGAAAAGCGGCAAACGAATCGATGCCATCCAGTTGGTGAGTTTTGGCAAAGGCTGTGTCACGACGGCCGGCCAGCAGAGAGCGCAAACGAGCCTCTTGGGCTTTGCGCGGTTTGTTGGCAGCCCGTTGAAATTGCCGCCATCGGCCACGCAGGCTCATCACGTAAGCATGGTGAATACCTTTAACGACCGGTTGAAACACGGCTCGACTCCCACGATCGATCGGGCCGAGCATAGGGGAAGAAGGGTCTCAAGGGCAAAGGGGGCGGGCAGACCCCTTATTGTGCGTCCTCGCAGATGATATGAAAGCGTTCGCTGCAACGCTTATCGTGTAAGACGCGGCCCGAGTTTTCCCGCAGACGGAAGCAGCGGCGACCGTTTTCGTCAGCGTAATAAAGAATGTCATCGCCAGCCCAATTGTTGATCCAAGTGGGCGGTGGGTTTCTCCCGACCCCATTTTCATCGATGAGCCCGGTCCAAAAGTCCCAGCCCCAATCATCGTTCCTGCCGATCAGTTGCCGGATCGCATCCAGATCAGCATTGCTCTCAAACGAGATGAGGTCGGCGCCGGCATGGATCTCATCGCAGCGTTCCCTGGCCCCATCCCAATTGAACCGCTCGGTACAGTAAAAAGAGAGCCGGTTTCGTCCCTCGATCTCGACGCAGCGATCCGGTAGATCAAGCCCTTCAGATCGACAGTCTCGGTCACAGCCGTCCCCGTCGACCCGATTGCCGTCATCACAGGCCTCGACCCCGGCCTGCACGTGGCCATCGCCACAGCGAGCCTCTTGGCAGTCGTTCAAACAGGCATCCGCCTGGTTCTGGTTGCCGTCGTCACATTGCTCAACGCCGACATATTGTTGTCCGTCGCCACAACGAGCGAGATTACAATTGTTCAAGCAGCCATCATGATCGGCTTGATTGCCGTCGTCGCAGGCCTCCGCTTGAGGATTGCGGAAGCCATCTCCGCATCGATTGGCGACACAGTTGTTCAGGCAGGCGTCTTCTTGCGCTTGATTGCCATCGTCACAGGCCTCTCGGCCTTGCCAGGTGTGCCCATCACCACAGCGGGCCAACATGCAGTTGCTCAGGCAGCTGTCTCGGTCGTTTCGGTTGCCATCGTCGCAGGCCTCCTGTCCCACTTGAACAAAGCCGTCGCCGCAAACAGCGATCTGGCATTCGGGGGTGCAGGCATCTGTCCCGTCGTCGTTACCGTCGTCGCAGGCTTCCACCTCACCGTTGACGATTCCGTCGCCGCAAACGTTGCGAGTGCAGTCGTTGAGACAAGCATCCTCCTGAGTCTCGTTGCCGTCGTCACAGGCTTCGACATTTCGCTGCACAAAGCCATCACCACATGTTGCCCGCCGACAGTCATTCAGGCAGTCATCGCCATTGTCTTGATTGCCGTCATCGCAGGGCTCGATGCCTTCCTGGACCTGCCCATCCCCACAGCCAGCGGAGGTGCAGTTGTTGAGACAGAGGTCGGTCTCAATCTCGTTGCCGTCATCACAAAGTTCGACGCCTTCATGGACAATACCGTCGCCGCAGCGAGCCAGCAGACAGTTCGTTAAGCAGTCATCGTTCATGACCGTATTGCCGTCATCGCATTCCTCGTGATCGGGGCTGCCGACCTCCAGATCGATTCGAGTGACACCATCCCCACAGATTGCGCTGCGACAGTTGTTGAGGCAGTCATCGCCGTCGGTCTCGTTGCCGTCGTCACATTCCTCCGCACCATCGATACCCGCTTCGAGGTCGACTCGGGCGACGCCGTCGCCGCATCGAGCGATCTTGCATGAGGTCGTACAGGCGTCATCGTTCTGCTCGTTGCCGTCGTCGCAGTCTTCGTCTGCCTTCTTTAAGCCATCGCCACAGCGGGGTGGCTGGCAGCGCGTCGTGCATTCATCCTCGTTGTCTTGGTTGCCGTCATCGCACAGCTCATCCAGTTGAATGATTCCATCACCACAACTCGCGTCGACACAGAGCCCCGAACGACACTGTTGGTTGGTGGCACAGGCCGGGCCATCATCGCACGGTTTGGCTCCATGGTAGGCGGCCGTGGGTGGGCAGCCAACGAGCAAGAGGAGCATCGGGGTTGCGAAACGCAGCATGGCCGTGGGCTAACACATCTGAGCGGTTTGGTCAGCGTCAGAGGTCACAGCCGGAACCCGTAGCCCATGATCTCAGCGCTCACAGAAGAAGGCCTTTGATTGTTCGCAGATCGCGTCGTTCCACCGACTCCCAGCGCCGGTCCAAAGGCAAGCACAATCCTCTCTTTGCCGCCAGTTGTCTGGCTGCCCTGCGCCCCAGTTCTCATAGTCGGAATCTCGGCCCACCCATTCCCAGTCGCGTTCCTCGCCGCGATCGTTGTAGCCAATCCAGATCTCTCCGAGCTGCCAAACATAGCCGGCGAGGACGTCGTGGTCCGCTTGGTTATCGACGGTGACGAGATGGCCGCCCCAGTCCTGGCAAAAATCTTCTGCTGCGGGCCAGGACAACCGTCTACTGGAGCAGAGTAGGGTTTCCCTGCCCCGGTTTTCGAGGACCGAACAACCGTCTGGCGCCCCTTCCCGCTGGCAGTCTGCATCACAGCCATCGCCCGGGTCGCGATTGCCGTCATCGCAGGCTTCTTGGCCCTGCTGAACATGGCCATCGCCGCAGCGAGCCGGGGTGCAGTCGTTTAGGCAAGCATCCCCGTTGCTTTGGTTGCCGTCGTCGCATCCTTCCACGCCCACTTGGAGAAAACCATCTTGGCAACGAGCTGGTTGGCAGCGCGTCGTGCAGTCATCCTGGGGGTTGTCGTTGCCATCGTCGCAGGCCTCAGCCTCTGGATTCACGAGGCCGTCACCGCAGACGTTGAGTTCACAATCGTTGCGGCAGGCGTCTGCGTCGCTGTCGTTGCCATCATCACAGGCCTCCTGACCGGAGTGCAGAACACCGTCACCGCAGCGGGCGAGAGCACAGTCGTTTAGGCAGTCGTCTTGGTTGTTTTGGTTGCCGTCATCGCAATCTTCGAGGCCCGCCTGGACGATCCCATCGCCACAGCCGGCCCACGTGCAGTCATCCAGGCATTGGTCGGTGGGGTCATCATTGCCATCGTCGCATTCTTCCTCGTCGGCCCAGTGGATGCCATCACCGCATCGGGCTGCGGTGCAATCGTTGAGACAGGCATCTTCTTGAACCGTGTTTCCATCGTCACAGGCCTCGACGCTGATCCACTGAATGCCATCGCCGCACTTGGCCGTCTGACAGGTGTTGAGGCAGGCATCCGTGTCCTCGTTGTTGCCGTCGTCGCAGGCCTCCGCACCGTCCTGATCCAAGGGGATGTCGAGGCGCAGAATTCCGTCGCCACAAACCGCAAGCTGGCAGTTTGCGGTGCAGTCATCGCTGTCGATTTCATTACCGTCGTCGCAGGCCTCAGTGAGACCAACGAGGCCGTCGCCACAGCGGGGCGCTTGGCACAGGGTTGTGCAGTCATCATCGTTGTCCGAGTTGCCATCGTCACAACCTTCGTCCAGCTGGACGATTCCATCACCGCATTGGGCATCGACACACAGGCCTTCATTGCACTGTTGGTTCGGACCACAGTCGCTGGCTGCCTCGCAGGGCATGGCACCATAATAGACCGCCTCCGGTGGGCAGCCGATGAAAGCGAGGCAGATGATGGCAAAAGCAATTCGCATGGTAGCAACTTAGCAGGTTTGGTCATCGGCCCCCAGGCGAAGCACCTGGAGAATCTGGTTGGGATCGGAGGCACAGTTGATTCGCGCTGCGCCACTGGCCTTGGCCATGACCACAGCCAGGGCACTGGCCCGATCCTTTAAGCTGGCCGAGGGGTTTCGACCATCGTCTTTGATAAAGACGTCCTCGACGTCGATGGCTTCGGCCAGTCGGGGGGCCTGGGACAGCAGGCTGCCACCCACCTTGAGGCTGGGCAGTTCTGCACCCTCCGGGAGCGGTAGCAGCTCTCGATAGCGCCACATGTCGAAGGGGCGACCTGCTAGGTTTTCAGCACATGCTAAGCTGCTCTGGGGCTTGAGGTCGACCTCCATTCGAACCCGAGGCCCACAGCGGGGGCAGATCCATTGGCCTGGGTCATTCCAGGTCTCCTGGCAACCGATACAGCGCAGTCGTTGGACGTTCTCAGGAAGGGCATTCATGATCGGCCTTGTAGCCTCACAGTTGGCATTTTGCCTACGGCAAGTTTGACGCTGCCCGACGTGAGTTGGCCTGAGCGGTCGCCGGGGCCCATTACAGAGTCAGCTTGCATTGGCGCAGATATCCGGTTCAATGCGTCCCGTGGAGGCTTCATGCTCAATCGATTCGCCGCCCTTTTCTTCCTGCTGGCCGTCATCGGCTGTCCCGACCCGGTGGCGCCAGTCGACTGTGACGGTCACGCCCTTGGGACGTCGTTCCCCGCGGCCGACGGTTGCAACACCTGTACCTGTGAGGCCAACGGCGCGGCTTGTACAGAGATGGCTTGCGAGGATTTAGACGCTGGCTCCGCACCTGTCGATGCCGGTGCGGGGGATGCCGGTGAGGGTGAGGAAGATGGAGGCCCTGCGGTTCCAGATGCCGGTGGTGTTTCGGACAGCGGAGCCGTGGTGGAAGATGCTGGGGCTCCTCAAGCCGACGCTGGGGCGCCTCAAGCCGACGCTGGGGTTGTGGAACCTCAGGCCTGTGGCACTCGAGGTGCGAGCCCTTGTCCGGCGGGGACATTCTGCCAGCATCCCATCGAAGCGAACTGTGGACGGGGCGATCAAGCGGGGGTGTGCATACCCATACCTGAGGGTTGCAATCGTCTTCTTCGACCGGTCTGTGGCTGTGATGATGAGACCTATGCCAACGCCTGTGAGGCCGCTCGAGCTAGCGTTTCGGTCGCTGCTGAAGGTGCCTGTGATGACGGGTGCCAGGACAACGGTGACTGCGGCCGGGCCCAGTACTGTGCTCGTCCCATGGCTCAATGCGGTGCGGTGGGAGCATGTGAGGTACGCCCTCAGGCTTGTGCTGAAATCTACGATCCCGTTTGTGGTTGTGACGGCGAGACCTATGGCAACGCCTGCGCCGCCGCGTCAGAGGGCGTCAATGTGGCTGCTGATGGTACCTGCGAAGAGGGCGGGGCCGGTGGTGATGTCTGTGATATGGAGAGGCCTTGCAGCGATGCGTTCTACTGCGACCGACCCGACGGTCAGTGTGAGGCAGAAGGTACGTGTGTGGTCAGACCGGAACTTTGCAATCGGATGATGCAGCCCGTGTGTGGCTGTGATGGCCAGAACTATACGAATCCATGCGTCGCTCGGTCGGGTGGGACCTCGGTAAACTACGCCGGAGACTGTAGGTAGGTTGAAGCAAAAGCACTTCATTGACCTCTCAAAAGGGGTCACGCCGCTGGTCGTCCTGGCCTGCATGTTTGTCTACAATGCTTGGGACAATCCGACAGCGTGGGCCTATCTGGCGACCCATGGGACCTACGGGGTTCTTTGGGTTCTCAAGTCGCAGATTTTTCCTGACAAGAGTTGGGAGGCGCCCTGCGGAATCGGTTACGGTCTCGTTATTTTGGGGGGGCTTGCGCTCTACTGGGGAACCCCATGGATGATCTGCGCGTGGCAGATCGAAGCGCCACTTTGGTTCCTTAGCCTCTGTGTTGCCATCTTCGGCATCGGCGTGTTCCTGCATTTTGCCGCCGACATGCAAAAAGACGCCACGCTGAAGCTGAAGAGGGGTCTCATCACCGACGGTTTGTTCGCACGCACCCGAAACCCAAATTACCTGGGTGAGTTGCTGATTTACGGCAGCTTCTCGGCCTTGGCCATGCACTGGTACCCCTTTGTCGTGTTGGCCGTGTTCATGGCGGTGATTTGGGTGCCCAATATGTTGAAGAAGGATAAGAGTATCTCGCGGCATGAGGGCTGGGCGGCCTACAAGGCGAGAACCGGTCTGTTGTTCCCGAAGATTTCCGGAGGAACCTACATGGCTTCGCTCGGTATCTTTTTGATGGGTGTCGGATTGGTAGACGTCCTCGGAAGTTGGAATGGCTTTGATCTTTGGCGCGGCGTGATCGGTTGGCGCAGTATGCCGGACGCGCTTTGGCAGTTTTCGGGCTACGTTGAGTTGGGAATCGGCTATATGCTGCTGCGGATGGCCGGCGGCGGCGATGAAGCGGAGGAGGCTCCGGTTGAGTCTGAGGGGGCCGCCAATCGGGCCGAGACGCTGGTGATGCTGCTTGGCACCCTCTTGGTCGCCTGTCCTTCACAGGTCACCCCCCCCGCCGAGGTCCCCGCGGCCGATGCCTCTACGCCATGCGCTGATGGGGCCTGTCCCGATGGCGGCCAACTGGACGCGGGAGCCCAAGTCGCGGACGCAGGTCAGTCCGTGGACACCACCCCTTGCGGTGAGGGGGGAACCTATTGCCCGGAGGACCAGTATTGCCATGTGGGTTGGAGTACCTGTGGCGAAGAGCCGGAGTTGGGAACGTGCCGCTTTCGAGGGGAGTTTTGCGATGAGCACCCAGACCCAGTCTGTGGTTGCGACGGATTGACCTACACCAATCAGTGCCAGGCCCGGCTCGCCGGGGTGAACCTGAACCGGGGCGGCCCCTGTGAAGCCCGTCTGTGCGAGGTCGGTGACCGGGGCAACACGTGTCCTGATCGGATGTACTGCAGGGTGCCCGATTATCAATGCGGTCGCTCTGGCTATTGCGCTGAGGTACCGACGGAATGTCACCCTGATGAGGGCTTGGGGCCCGTCTGTGGGTGCAACGGCGTTGGTTATCGCACGCTATGCGAACTGAGGATGACCGGCACCGGCTTTCGGCAACTCGGTGACTGCGAGGAGCTTCGCTGTGATTCCGATGCCGACTGTGCGGAGGGCCAAACCTGCGAGCGAGGTCGCTGTGTGGGCGAGGAGTGAGTCCTAGCTTCGTATGGGGCGTTGTCCCCAGGTGATGGTCCAAAGCAGTAGGTAGACGGTGAGAACCGCAGCCAGCCTGTCCCACCAGGGCATCGCTGGACCTTTTAGAATCAGCACGATGAGCGAGAGGCTGAGCCCAGCAAAGACGATCTGAATCAAGCGGGTCAAAAGGGGGCTCGACTCCGTATCGAACTTCACTTGGTCGTCAGGGCTTTGGGGCCAGGCCTCGGGCCTTGCCTCGCCCTGCCCGCGCCACTCGGGGGGCGCAAACCAAACGTAGAGCTTCTCCGACCAACGAGGCAGGCTTCGACAACGCTGCCAAAGTTCAACCCAGTAATGGCAGTTCGCCCAAAAGGGGTTGTAGCTTCGTAGCGGTTTCGTGATGCCGAAGACGACCGGTTCGTCTTCCTCTTCGAAGGTGCCATAGAGCCGGTCCCAGGTGATCAGGAAACCGGCGTAGTTCTTGTCGATATACCGGCCGTTGATCCCGTGGTGAACCCGGTGGTGGCTGGGGGTATTGAGGACCTTTTCCAGGGGGCCGAGTTTGCCCACGAGCTCGGTGTGAATCCAGAACTGGTAGAGGGTGTTGAGGGCGTAGACGATCCCAAAGACAAAGACATCAAAGCCGAGGAAAGCCAGGGGGAGATAAAAGGGCCAACTGGTGATGTGGGTGATCAGGGCCTGGCGGAGTGCGACGGCGAGATTGTAGTCCTCACTTTGATGGTGAACCACGTGGGCGGCCCACATGAAGTTCACCCGGTGACTGGCCCGATGCCACCAGTAATATTGATGGTCGATGATCAGGTAGGCGAGGAGAAAGACAGGCAGGGATCGACCCATCTCGACCAAGCCGTATTGCCCCTGAAACCAAGCATAGGCGGCGAGGAGTGGGGCTTGGCTAAACAAGAGGAAGAGCTGCTGTGAAATACCGCAACTCAGATCAGAGATCGCATCGAACAAGCGGTAGACCCGCTGCCCTTTCACCCGGGCCCAGACCAGCTCAGCCGCGATCAGAATCATGAAGATCGGGATGGCAGCAGCAACGAGGCGAGTGTCCATGTCTAGAACCTAGGGTGCGACGACCAAGTCATCCCCATCCCGGGGCAGGATCTTGCGATGACCGAAGCTGAAGTGGGCCAGTCCCGTGAGGGAGACAAAGCGGGTGCCGACCTCTCGGGCAAAGAAGTCCCCTTCTTCGAGCTCTGGAAAGATAAAGTCATCGACCCAAAGGCCTTCGAGAATGGCGAACTGGCCGTAATCATTGTCCGGGCCGTCGGGGTTGGCGTTCACGATCTCCACGTCTTCGACAGTCACGAGGACGCCCTCCCATTGTTCTGCGGTTTCCGCATCGTCGGCGAGGTCGGCCGCTTGAAGCACTTCGGGCGCGGGCAGGTCGGCCGTTTGTGGGTGAATGGTCACGATGGGTGAGACCAACTCGGTGAGGGTGTGGTATTCGAGTAATTCGCCTTGCACGCTCACGACCTGGCCCCGGGCGAGACCTTCGGGGAGTGCCTCTCGACTGTAGATCAGAATGCCGGAGTAAGGGCCTGTTCCTTGTTGGATCCAGAACCCGCGCCCGGGCTCGACCTCGGTCACCACGGCCTCTTCCACCATCACGTCGGAGCCCTCTTCGACTTCGCCCCGCTGCAGAGCCTGAATGGTCACGGTGGGCGCGGGGCAGCGCAGTTCACCGGGGTTCGATGCTTCGGGGCATTCGTCGCAAGCGTCGCCGTGTCCGTCCTCATCACCGTCGGCCTGATCGGCATTCGGCACGCTTACACAGTTGTCTTCGTCGTCAGCGATGGTGTCGCCATCTCGATCACGGATACCGGTGCATTCGGTCACATCGGGCTCAAAGGGGCAGGGGTCGCAGGCATCTCCCAAGCCATCGCCGTCGCTGTCCGGTTGCAGGCCCTCATCGAGGGGACGAATCGGGTTAAAGAGCGAGGAGCAATTGTCCTCGGCATCGGGGATACCGTCGCCATCTTGGTCGCCGTCGTTGATTTGGCCTGTGTAGGCATTGGAGTCACCGTAGCGGTCTTCTTCCCGGCGTAAGGGTTCGCAGGTGGGCTCATCGGTGGGCACACCGCAATGAACAAGGCCGTAGTCAAGGCTTGATGCCAGCTCGTCGTAGCTCCAGTTCGTTTCTTGGCGGGCGCAGACCCGATAGGCTTTGCCGCAGATCTGAACAGGGTCGCAGTTGTCGGCAATGGCGCTCATGATCTCAGCCCGGCCCGAGAGTCTCACCCCCCCTCGAAGTACCAGCAATACATCTTCCGGTTGGGCCGAAATGACCCGGCCGTAGGGGTTGTTACGGGGCCCCGCAAAGATCGCGATGTCCCCACGCAAGCCAACCTTCAAGTCGCCGATTTCGTCCTCGGCCCGAAAGACACGAGCCGCATCGACAGTGGCCATACGCCATAGACCGTAATCGCCGATCCGATTGCCCAGATAGCGCTCATCGAAGGCCTCGGCGCAGCGCAATTCCCGGAGCATCGAAATGGAGCCAGAGTCGACCCAGTCGGTACCGAGAGCGACGGGCACACCGCTCGCGAGGGCCAGGCCGATGGAAGCCGTGTCCCCGTAGAGGCTAATGTTACTCCGAGGGGACCAAATGAGGCCCATTTGCAGTCGGTACATGGTCTGGAAATCATCGGCAGTCAGACCGACGCCATGGATGATCGCCGCGCCATCGAGGGCATTGGCCGCCCCCTCTCTACCATTAGTGAGGCAGAGGAACTCGTTGCGTGCTTCCGCATCGATCCCCTCAGCCACATGGGGCACATAGACTGAGTCCCCCCGGTTCTCTCGTAGTTTACGATACGCGCTGCTGTTGGCGTCGGCCACGGCCACATAACCACAGCCATCGGTCCGTTGGTCGCCACTGGCATCACCCAGGGGAAAGGTGGCGTAAGTGGCCGCCGCTTGGTCCATGCCCTCCCGTTGGTTGCCCCGATCCAAGTTTCGGAGAAAGCCATCGGCACCGCCGGAGCCATTGAGACTGGTTGTGCCGCCGAGGACGAAGCGAAGCTCAGCGGCAGCCATGGCCTGTTGACTGGCGCCTCCGCCCGATGGCGAGACTCGGGGATGGCCCCGCTTGCCCCGCCGCCAGTCGTGGCGATGGCGCCAACGAAGATCCGGATCGACACCATCGTCCGCTGCTCGCCATGGATGCCCATTGGCGAAGCCGATGTGTTCGTGGGCGTTGATCAGGCCGGGACTGATGCTCGCCTGGGGGCAGTGGATGCGCGTTGCGGCATCATCGTTACAATCACAACCCACGCAGGTGATTTCACCGTCTTCGACGATGACGGAGCCATTGGAGAGCACGGTGCCATCGGCCTGGAGTACATCGCCGCTGAGCCACAGGGTGTCGTTTCCGGATGCGATGCCACAAGGGGCCCCGGTTTCCGGCTCCGGCCCCGTATTTCCTTCGCATTGCTGAGGTGTGACGGGGTCGTCTTCGCCCCGGTTTGCTGGGGCACCGGTATCCACCGGCGTGCCGGCATCTGCAGCTTCACCACCGGCATCGGCCTGCGAGCCTACATCTTCGGCCGGTGTCGCAGGGCCTGCATCCACGCCGCCGTCATCGATCCGGGGGCATGCACAGAGGAAAAGAAGGGTGATGAGCGAAGCTTTCGAGTTCACGTGTAGACTCCCTTGCGGGGGCTGTTTTACCTGCGTTGCCAGGAAGTGCCAGGCCAAGCACGCCGCCTTCGGTCGTTTAGCCTAGGGCGATCGGCTACCGATCACGGTGCCTTCGCCGACGCAGTTATCCCCCTCGACCTCTACACGGCCGGAACCCCCGCCGTTGTCGGAAGTGGTGAGATCGAAGGTCATGGTGAAGCCGTCCTGGCGTTCGTGGGTGACTTGCAGCCGGCAATAGGGGCCCTGGGCTTCGGAGGTCATGGACAGCGTCTGCATCTCACCGGGGCGCTCCAGAAAGATACCGCCGCCAACGATCTGTTTGACAAAAAAGTCATCACTGCGAGGAAGATCGGCTTCATCGCAATCACCCCCCGTCCAATCGAGGGAGAGTTGCCAATGGGCCGACTCGTAGCAGGGGTCATCGACCGGCGCTGGGGCTTCACCACTGGGGCAAGCGCCCAGAGCCAGAAGAAGACCCAGCGCGAGGTGTGGGTGTCGGTACAGCATCATGGCGTCTGGTCCACATTGTGGGGTGGTTCGCGCACAAAAATCTCCAGTCCGCCGCTTTGTTGCCAGCGGGGTTGGCCAACGTTGGCATTCGATTTGGAGGCGAAGGAGCCGTCGTCGCTAAATCGAGAACTGGAAATACAAAGGGCCGATTTGGGCCCAACCCAGGTCAGCGGTCGGACGGCAGATTCTAGAGTGTCGCTACAGCTACCGTAACAGCCGATACAAAGATCGGCGTCGATAGGCTGGGAATTGATCACTTCACCATCCCGGCCCGGCGGCACCCGAAGTTCGAGGACCTTGCGCTTTGCCACCATGAGCCAGGGCTGGAAGCCTTGATTGGGTAGCGTGCCGGAGACCAGGGTGAGTAGCCCCGCATCCCGGCGCATGAAGCGCCATTTGTTGTTCTGGTTGAATTCATCGACGTTGGGGCGCCGGAAGATGCCATCGATTCTGCCTTGGTCGTCGACTTGGCTCGTCGGGTCCTCGGCCAGATCCACCGTCTGCCGGGTCCGAGTTCCTGGTTCGAAGACGCCGCCGTTGATGTAGACGACAAATTCCGGGACGCCAGAGCCAGAGTCTTCGGTCTCTTGAAAGAATTTGATGAGGGCGTCACCGGAGCGCTGGTTCAGCGGACGAAGGCCCGAGCAGGTTTCAAAGAAGTGCCTTGGAACATTGCCGTCGGCCCGCACCTTGGCGCATTCCGTCCAGCCACCGGTCCGGCCCCCGGCCGTCACGTCGAAGTCGCAGTAGACTTGGCGAGTTCGCAGGATATAGCGATCCTGATTGCCCCGGGCCGGTACGAGTCGACGGGTATTGATGTAATAGAAACCGCTCTCAAGGGCATCGTCGTAGACTTGTTGTAGCGCCAGGCAGCTCGGCGCGGCCTTCGCCTCGGTGGACCCATCGGGATAGGCCCTGCATACGGCGTTACCATCGGCATCATCGAACTGGGAACAGGGCGTCAGGTCCTGACGTGCTTCGACCGCGTCGTCCCCATCCCCCCGATTCGGTTCTAGGTAGGTGCCGTTATTGGGTCCATCATCGCAAGGCTCGTAACCCGGTTGGCCAGCGGCAAGGTCGAGACGAGTGATCCCATCACCACATTGAGCGGGGCTGCATTCGTTGGTGCAGGCATCTTCGTCGGTGTCGTTGCCATCATCACAGGCTTCATGGTTGGGATCATCTTCGTTGAGGATGTCGCGACGAACGACCCCATCGCCACAACTGGCGAGCACGCAATTGTTCAGGCAAGCGTCGGCGTCGTTCCCGTCGCCATCATCACAACTTTCGGCACCCTCCTCGCCGATCGCGATGTCTGTTCTGACAAGACCATCGCCGCAGCGGGCAGCGAGGCAAACACCACAGCGCCCGTCCGCATCGTCGCGACATGCATCGGGCAAGCAGATACAACGGTCGCTGCTGTCGAGGTTGCCATCGTCGCAGGCTTCAAAGCCCACGTTGATGCAGCGACCCATGTCGCCAGCCGTGATCACGCAGACCTCGTTTTCGCCGCAGCTTTCTGTCGTTCGGCAGGGAGCTTCCGAGCCGATGGTGATATCATATCGCTGTTGTCCATCCCCAGCCGTATTGAGCCGACAGGTTGCGAGGCACCCATCCTCGTTGGATTCGTTGCCATCGTCGCAGGCCTCGCCGTTCACATCATCTTCGGGGAGGTCACGCCGCTGGATGCCATCACCACAGCGGGCTCGACGGCAATCGATGCATGCGTCATCCTCGACCCCATTGGAGTCATCGCATTCTTCCACGCCCGTGCGCGGGATCCCGTCACCACAACGAGCGACGATGCACTCATTCGTGCAACTGTCATTGTCACTGTCGTTGCCGTCATCGCACCGCTCTTCGACGGCATAGATGACCCCGTCGCCGCAGGCGGCCGGGATACAACTGTTGCGGCACGCGTCCGATTCGACCGTATTGCCATCGTCGCACTGTTCGACGCCGGTCCAAACGACTCCATCACCGCAACTGGCCTCGTCACAGTTGTTGAGGCACTCATCTTGGTCATCATCGTTGCCGTCATCACATGCTTCGCCGTCTTGTCGGTGCCCATCGCCACATTGGGCGACCTGACAGACGGTCGTGCAGTTGTCCTCGTTGTCGTCGTTGCCATCGTCGCAGTCTTCGACGCCGGTCCAAACGACGCCATCACCACATCGGGCCGTGGTGCAGCTGTTGGTACAAGCATCCGTTGAGACCTGATTGTTGTCGTCACACTCTTCACTGTCTGTTCGCAGGAAGCCATCGCCACAGCGAGCTTCTTGGCAGGTGGCGAGGCAGGCATCGAATTCGTTGTTGTTGCCATCATCGCAGGGCTCCCCGGGCTCAACGATGCCATTGCCGCAGACGGCGACGCCCTCCGTCGGGGTCGTGTCTACGAGGGTCGGCAGCGGACTGGTACAGCCCGTGGTCACAAAAAGCAGGAGTCCCCATCGCTTCATGCGACGGCCTCCTGATGGGCCAAAGTCTGGAAGGCCTGGATGCTCTGCTCCAGGTCCCCATCGTCGACGTCCCGGTGGGTCACCGCCCGATAACGCCCATGCCCGCCGGTGATCAGAACTCCCTGCTTTTGGAGGGCGACCACGAACGCGTTTTCACCGGCCTCGTTGTGGTGATCGAGGGGATGGTCTGGGGCAAGGTCGAAGTAAACCAAGTTGGTTTGGACGCCGTCGAGGTCGACCTGCAGTCCCGGGATCTCGGCGATGGCCTCGGCCAATCGACGGGCCCGCTTGTGGTCTTTCGCTAAGCCATCCACGTGATGGTCGAGTGCGTAGATGCCGGCGGCGGCGACGACGCCGGCTTGACGCATGCCACCGCCATACATCTTGCGGAAGCGGTAGGCTCTTTGAATCAAGGCATTGGAGCCAGCGAGGACGCTCCCTAAGGGGGCGCCGAGCCCCTTGGAAAGGCAGATGGACACCGTGGTAAAAGGCGCTGCGAGTTCCGCGGCAGACCGCTCCGAGGCAACAGCGGCATTCATCAAGCGGGCCCCATCGAGATGCATCGGAATCCCCCGGGCCTGAGCGAGGGCTGCCACCTTGAGGACATGGGCTTGGTCGAGCACCCGGCCGCCGCGGGCATTGTGGGTGTTCTCCATGCAGATCAGTCGGGTGTTGGCGAAATGGGGGTCATCGGTTTGGTGAATCTCTGACGCCAAGGCCGCGAGTGGAAGGTGCCCGGTGGCCGAATCGAGGGTTCGGATGGTGAGGCCCGCGAGGGCGGCGGCCCCGCCACTTTCGTAGTTGTAGATGTGGCAGCCCCGGTGGGCGATGATCTCATCGCCGGCCTGGGTGTGGGCCCTGAGGGCTAGTTGATTCGCCATCGTGCCCGTCGGAACGTACAATGCCGCCTCTTTTTTGAGCAAGGCTGCGACCTGCTCCTGCAAGCGGATCACGGTGGGATCGTCACCGAACACATCATCGCCAAGGGGGGCGGCCATCATGGCGTCACGCATCCCCGGCGACGGTTGGGTCACGGTATCACTGCGTAGGTCGATCGGCTTCACGGTCCTCGCTCCATCCTATCCTGAACTCAGTGTGGCGCTTCAGGCGTAGCCTGGCAATGGCCTGCTGGCTTTGCGGCCCCGGAAAAACCGGGTAACCTGCTCGGGCTTAGGGGAGTCATACCATGCGAAAGTGGGTTGTTTTGTTCGCTGTGCCCGTGATGGGCTTCGGTTGTGGTCCTGCAATGGACGCCGAGAATATCAGTCTCGGTGACGATGTGGATTGGGGGGCTCGGAACGCAGCCTGGGAGGTTGACGCCTGTGCGGACTTTCAGGGGGATGGCACGAACCTGCAGGAAGCCTGCTCTTCTGATGATTCCTGGTCCATGGAGGACAAGAACGTCCATAGTCCGACGGTAGGGCAACAGCTTCGCCCGGACACCTTGGGTAAGGTCAGTCTCTGGGCGTACTACTGGGCGAACTGCGGGACTTGCGTTCAACAACTGGCCTTCTTGCAGGTTCTGAAAGATGAACTCACCAGTCAGGGCTACGACGTGGAGATCGTCGGGGTGGCCTACCGCAGCGCGGACATCGGTCAACTCGGTGCCTCGCCCCGAGCAGCCAGTGGTGCTTGCCAGGGCGCACGGTCCGGTTACGCTTCCTGTGTTCAGGGCGAAAATGACATGATTAAACTGACCATTCCGGTGGTTTTGGATCCAGGCAGGGTGTCTGAAATGCATGCTGTGAATCGGGGCGACTGGTTTGTGTATCGCCCCGACGGCAGGCTTCACAAATACATCAGCAGCGAGCACACCGATGAGATGTTCGCCAATCCGGACGGTTCGTTTAATGGGCACCTGACCATGCAGGAGAATTGGAATTACCTCATCGACCAACTGAAAACGGCAGCGATGGCACCTTATGGTGGCAAGGAACCCTGCTCAGCCCAACACGAATGCGGCGATCCCGATCAGTGGTGCCAGTTCCCCGATGGGCAGTGCGGTGGCCAAGGTGCCTGTGTGACGACCCTGCTCCCGGCGCGGGCCAATCAGAGTGTCGGTTCAGTGAGCTCGATCTGTGGCACCGATGTGACACCCCAGTGGGTTTGCAGTTGTGACGGCTACAGCTATCGGTCCCGGTGCCTCGCCGAGGCCTACCGCCAGACAGGCAGCGATGCGACAACTCAGTCCGGTAACATTTCTCACCTCGGAAAGTGTGAAGGCGATTGAATTATAAACTAATGGTGTGCGCCCTCGTCGTTGGCCTGACAGCCTGCGCCGGTTGGGATGAGTCGAAACAGATGAAAGACCTCTCGGACGACGAGAAACAGGCTATCTGTTCTTTTCAATACGCGGCTCTTGGCGGTGCGCCGACGAATGCGATCTGCACGGCTGTGGAGGATGGTCAGCAAGCGCCTGTTCTCATCAGCCAGGGGGAAGCAGCCGATGCTGAAGCCGAATGCTTGGCCGACGACTCTGGAACCCGTTGGGTGGATTGCCGCACTGCCGATTACGTGGCCTGTTTGAATGCCGTCGACGAAGCGGGGGATCTGTGTGCGACTCAAACCGCGGCCGCGTGCACGGCCTGGGCCGACTGTGTTGCCAATGCCCGTTCCGGTGGTCGCAGCGGTGGTTGTGAGGTCGATCGGGATTGCGACCGCGGTCAAATTTGTTCCGACGCACGCTGTGTCGCCGAAGAGTAGAGGCCCTCAGTTAAGGGGCCGAGTCCAGAGACTGGCGTAGCTGGCTCTGAAGGGCTTTGGGGTCGGCACCGCCCCGGGCAGCTCGCATGCAGGCGCCCATAAAGAAGCCAAAGAGTTGCTTTTCGCCGCTTCGGTAACGGTCCCGTTCCGCGGGGTGTTGGTCGATGACTTCACCGATTAATGCCTCAAGGTCGAGGCTGGTCTGTTCGGCCAGTCCGAGGGCTTTAGCGGCGGCCTTGGGCCCGCAGTTTTCCTTGAGCATGGTCTCGAGCACAACACTGCGTTGGTTTCGTTGTAGACCCTTCTGATCTTCCATTTCCAGGAGCTCGGTGATCTGCTGAATCGGGGGGCGCTGGTCTCCGGATAGGTCGTTCAGGATGAGGCTGGCGAGGGGCCGAGGGTCCGCACCGGCGTTCAGGCCGCTTTGGAAGTAAGCGTCTGTCGCTTCGTCTCGGGTCAGCCGCTCGGCATCCTGCAAGGGCAGGCCCAAGCGTTCCTGCAATTCGGTCATGCGAGTTTGCAGGGCTTCACTTCGCTCAGCGGGCTGGACCCGGGTCTGCGAGCTTGAGGCTGGCTTTGCTTGCGCTTTAGGCTGGGCCGGCTGGGGGGTTGTTTGTTTCTTCGTCCAGCCGTCTCTTAATTCAACGATCCGGACGAAGATCGGCTGACCGGACGGGCTGGTTTGCTCGTCCTTCATGAAATAGCCTTGGCGCTCGAACTGGAAGCGGGTCCCTGGATCAGAGGCCCCAAGCCAGGGCTCCATGCGTGCCCCTTCGATGGTGCGCAGACTGTCTGGATTCAGCTCATCCAGCCAATCAACGCCATCGGTCGTGCCGGGTTGCGGACTGCGGAAGAGTCGGTCCACCAAGTGCAGCTCCACTGGCAGACTGTGGGGCGTACTCAACCAGTGAATCGTCCCCTTGGGTCTGGCCTCATCATCGCTCAGGAGGCTGCAATCGAGGCCAGAAACCTCACCGTCTTCGGACCGTCTCACTTGGTCGCAGCGGATCACGCCTCCGTGGCGAAGCCGCACAACGCCGCCCGGCGTGAGTCGCTTAAAGCCTTTCGGTGGGGTTTCTTCGAAGTCGGAGCGATCGATCAGAAGTTCCCGACTGAGCGGAAGGGGCCGCGTGCCCTCTCGGGGGACATCGTGGGGCCAGAGGTCCGCGTCAAGCCACCGGACTTCGTCTTCGGGAAGATTCGTCAGCGTCACCGGGAGCGGATCCTGGACGACCAAGACCCGAGCTGCTTCATGATTTAACGTCTCACGGATATGAAAATCCAACAGGGCCGGACTGGTGAGCGCGTTCGACTTCGTCACACCTACATCCAGACAGAAACGTTGAATCGCCTCAGGGGGCACCCCGCGACGCCGTAGACCGGCCAAAGTCGGCATGCGGGGGTCGTCCCAGCCGCTGACTTCTCCTTGTTCGACCAACTGTAAAAGCCAGCGCTTGCTCATCACCGTATGGCTCAGATCCAGTCGGCTCATCTCGTACTGGTGGGGGCGATAGGGCACGGGAAGGTTGTCGAGGAACCAGTCATAAAGGGCCCGGTTGTTGTCGAACTCAAGAGTGCAGACGCTGTGCGTGATGCCCTCAATCGCGTCCTCAAGGCAGTGCGCGTAGTCGTACATGGGGTAGATGCACCAGGCATCGCCCGTGCGGTGGTGAGGGGCTTTACGGATGCGGTAGATCAGGGGATCTCGCATGAGGATATTCGGGTGGGCCATATCGATTTTTGCCCGCAGCACCATGGCGCCGTCCTCGAAATCGCCAGCTCGCATGGCTTCAAGGAGCCGGCGACTTTCGGCCCCAGGGCGGTCTCGATAGGGACTCGGTGTGCCTGGCTCCTGCGCACTGCCTCGGTTGGCGCGGATCGCTTCCACATCTTGCTCATCCACATAGGCTTTCCCCGCATCGATCAGATGCAAGGCCCAGGCATAAAACTGCTCGAAGTAGTCGGAGGCGAAACGGACCTCGCCATCCCAGGTAAAGCCAAGCCATCGAATGTCCGCCTGAATGGACTCAACGTACTCCGTGTCTTCTGTGGTCGGGTTGGTGTCATCGAAGCGGAGATTGCATTTGCCGCCGTATTGGGCGGCCAGACCAAAGTTCAAGCAGATGGACTTCGCGTGGCCGATATGGAGGTAGCCGTTGGGTTCCGGAGGAAACCGCGTGTGCACCCTTCCCCCGTGCTTGTCGGCAGCTAGATCCCCATCGATGATCTCGGTGACGAAGTTTTTAAGGCGGTCGCTCACGGGCTCAACTCCTGGCCTGTCTTAGGGCAGGGAGCCGGGGGTTTCCAGAGCGGAGTCATCGTCCTGTGCGCAGGTCTTTGAGATGCTGTTGGGTCTGGAAAAAGGTCAAAACCTTCGGTGCGATCCGGCGCACGGCCGCAGGATCGGTACGGGCCAAAGCGAAAGCTT
Organism: Myxococcales bacterium; assembly: GCA_002722845.1. Classification (GTDB taxonomy): domain Bacteria; phylum Myxococcota; class UBA4151; order UBA4151; family UBA4151; genus UBA4151. Next base: position 35,591 of record PBND01000040.1, read on the forward strand.
CGGCAAATCGCTCGTCGAGGGATAGGCCCGCATATCGGGTGACAGGTAGGGCGCCGGCCGTTTGCTGTTCAAAACGGGAGCGTACCGGCCCCATATGCCGGTCCGCTTTGGCTTGGGCCCGGGCCTGGTTGTAGCTGGCGATCCGTTGGGAGACGGATTGGACATGGGCCCGTAAACGCTCGGCATCCTCTTGCCGTAACGTGGGGTCTTTCTGGTCGACCCGACGGTTATAAGCGTCGGTGGCGGCGTTTGCTTCGCGGCGCAGGCGCTCAATGATCCGCTCCTCCTTGTCCAGGGCGCAACTGGTCGACTTGTAGGCAGCGTTTGCGATGGCATGACCGATTTCGTGTAGGAGCCCGTATTCGGCCATCGAGATGGGTGCTTCGGGGTCACCGGTAAAGACACTTGGCCGACCCTCAAAAAGGGTATCGAAGACGCGGACGTGGCTACGACAACCCTTGGAAACATGAAGGGCTGCGTTGTGGGCTCCTTGTTCACCCACACGGTGGCGAACGAAGGAGAGATTGCTGATGAGTCGGCGTTCGCCTTCGGTCAGGCGAGCCAAGGCTGAGTGCAGGAGGGCCCGCTCTTTCGCTGACCATGCTCGGTCCCCGTCGACGGCGACCGGTTGCCGGGCACCCGTAAGGTGACGGTGTTGAAACGAATGCCTTTGTCGGGGGTTGTAGATCAGGACGATCCGGTCATCCGGCTCGTGGAGAATCGTGGCGAAGTGTGGTGGGGATTTCGGCCGGGATCGGGGGATGACGAGATCGGCCTCACTCCCCCTTTGGTCCCGTTTGAGGGCGATATAGAGTGCGATCAGTCCAGGTCGCGGCAGGCCGGCCAGGCGCTGGCTGTCGAGGCTGACGACACGGTTCGTGCTCGTGGTGCGCCAGTATAGTCTCTGGCCCGCCTTCGACTTCTCGATGGCTGCGAGCAATGTCTTGATGCTTGCGTCCTGGTGCCCTTGGAGTTCGATTTTGGTGCGCTCGTAAAATGGTTCGGCACCCAGTGGTGTGCCCAGGAGGAGGGCAAACAGACTGGGGATTGAGCACATGGCCATGGTGGGAGCATCCCGATCTGCGATTAGGCCTCGAGGGGTTCTAGGGGCGCTTCGGCGGGGCTTGTCTCATCGGTGGCCCCCTGACCAAGCATGGCCTTTATATCTTCGATGACGAGGTAACAGCAGGGCACGATCGTCAGGATGAAAATGGTTGCGAAAGCGACGCCAAAGGCGAGACTCACGGCCATCGGGATCAAGAACCGAGCCTGAAGGCTGGTTTCAGTGATCATTGGCGCCAGCCCGAAGAAGGTGGTGAGGCTGGTCAAAAGGATCGGCCGGAATCGGCGCACCGCACCGACCGTTGCCGCGTGGCCAAGGGTATGCCCCTCTTTTCGATAGTCATTGATAAAGGCGACCAGGACCAGTGAGTCATTCACCACCACACCGGTCACCGCCAACAGGCCCATCATGGAGAGGATGGTGAGGGGCATGCCAAGGAGTGCATGACCCCAGACCGCACCGAGGATACCGAAGGGAATGGCGCTCATCACCGCGAAGGGTTGGAAGTAGGACTTAAAGGGAATCGCCACCAAGACATAGATGCACAACAGCGCAAAGAGAAAGCCGGTAAAGAGGGACGACATCGACTCATTGTGCTCCTTGCGTTCCCCACCAAAGCGATAGTTGAGGCCAGGGACATCGGCGAGGATGGCCGGAAGAATCTTTTCACGCAGGGCCTTGTTCACCGTTTGGGGGTCTGTCAGCGCGTCATCGACCTTGGCTTCGACGGTGAGGGTCCGCTTGCTGTCGACCCGTCGAACGGCTTTCGCCGAGCCGGCCATGGTGATCTCCGCCGCGTCCCCTAGACGCATCTCACCGCCGGTCGGCGTGCGGATCATCAGGGCTTCGAGATCAGCGAGATGACTGCGTTGCTCCCGTGGCAACGTCACCATCACTCGGACTTCATCTCGCCCAACTTGTTGGCGTTGGGCCTCCATGCCAAAGAAGGCGCCTCGGACCTGCATGGCTAAATCCCGCTCGGTAAGGCCTAGAGAACGGGCGCCAGGCTTCAAGGAGATATTGAGCTCGGGTTTGCCCACATCGCGGCCATCTTCGATATCGACCACACCGGCCAGGCCTTTGAGTTCGGTTGCGAGAAGATCGCTCGCTCGCTCTAATTCACCGCGGTCCGTATGGGCAAACTCAACGGAGATGGCGGCGCCGAACTGGGGGCCGATATTGCTGCGGAAGTCGATCACATTGAGGCCGGCGGGCTCACCGATCGAGGCTCGCCAGCGGGCCTCGAACTCTTTCATTGAGAAGCTGCGGGCTTCACCGGGGACAAACTTCAGTCGGGCCGAGGCGAGGTGGGCGGCTGCGGAAGAGATATCCACGCCGGGACGCTCTCGTAAACTCGAGCCCATGCGCGCATACACGCCGATCAATGGGCTTTTCGGAGGGCAGTCGGGACCATCGCAGGCCGCTGTATTTTGCCAAAGGGGGTCCTCAGCCTGTAGTTCTGCAGCGATCGCCTTCGCCTGGGTCATCACGTGTTCCAGAACCGCTTCTGTTTGTTTCGGTGATACACCCTCGATCATCTCGATGTTCGCATCGATGCGATCTGCTTCGATCTCACTAAAGAACTTGAACTTGATATGCCCACCGGCCACCGCAGCGCCGGTTAACACCAGACAACTGATCGCCAAGGCGATGGTGAGGTAGCGTTGCCGGGTGCACCAGCCGATCAGAGGCTGGAGGAAGTTGGCGAGAAACCATTGCAAGCCGCCGTCCACTTTGCCCTGCACCCAGCGAAAGGGCGCAAGCCAGGCCCGTTCGGGAAACTCATGACTCAAGTGTGCGGGCAAGATGAACAAAGACTCGACCAGGGACATCGCCAAAACAGCGATCACGACGATGGGAATGACGTTCATGAATCGCCCCATCATCCCGCCCATGAAAAGCAGGGGAGCGAACGCTGCCATCGTGGTTAGAATCGAGAATGTGACCGGGTGCCCCACCTGCCGAGCCCCGACGATGGCAGCTTTCAGTGGTGGGTGGCCTTGTTTCCTTAACTCAAAGATATTTTCTCCGACCACGATGGCGTCATCGACGACCATGCCGAGGACGAGGATAAAGGCGAAGAGGCTGATCATATTGATCGTACCTCCGGCCGCGGGCAGGATCAGTAAAGAACCGAGGAAGCTAATTGGGATGCCGAGGGTGACCCAGAAGGCGAGGCGGACTTCGAGAAAGAGACCGAGGACGACGAGGACGAGCACCAGCCCAAGCCAGGCGTTTCGCATCAGCAGATCCAAGCGCTCATCAAGCATCTTGGACCAGTCCCGAAGGATATCGAGATTCATGCCCGGCGGCAGCCGGTCGATTAAGGCGCTGCGATAGTCTTTGACCGCACTGGCGACGGAGCGTGGCGTCTGTTTACCCACCCGCTCGATGTTGAGAATCACGGCCGGTTTACCGTTGTATGTGGAGTAGCTGTCGATCTCCTTAAAGCCTTCCCGAATCTCAGCGATATCGCCCAGTCGAAGACGACTACCGTTGACGCCGGAGGTGAGGGTCACATTGGCAAACTCATCTCGGGTAAAGCGCTGCTCTTTGGTCCGAATCAAAATGTCACCGCTGCGGGTTTTTAGTGAACCACCGGGCATGTCTAAAGATGCTGAGCGCAGTGCCTGAGCGACCATTGGGAGGGTGAGCCGGTGCTCTCTCAGGGTTTCTCGGGAGATTTCGACGGTCGTTTGCAGAGGCCGCGTGCCGGAGATTTTGACGTTCGTGACCTCGGAGAGGCCAGTCAGTTCATCCCGGATCATTTCCGCTCGCTCTCGAAGGCTCTTCTCGCTGGCATCACCCCAAAGCACGAGACTGATCGCCTGGTGGCGAGCTGAGAGGAGACTGACCATGGGTCTCTCGACGTTCGCTGGAAAGGAGGAGATTCGATCGACCGCTGACTTCACATCGGCAAGGACCCGGTCCTTTGGCGCATTGGCGAGCAACTCGAGCACGGTGAGTGCCGAGCTTTCATTGGCTGTGCAATTGACCCGCTTGATGCCATCAACATCTCGAACGGCCTCTTCGACCCGCAGACAGATCGCTTGCTCTGTCTCCTCAGGGCTCGCGCCCGGATAAGGGACGGTGATAAAGAGAAAATCCAAGTCGAAGTCTGGGAAGACCGTCTGCTTGATGTTGCCAGCCATCAAGGCGCCGCCTGCGAGCAAGCAGATCATGAGCAGATTCGCAACCACCGGGTTGCGGGCCATCCACGACATTGGGCCTGGCTCGACCCCTTCCAAATCCTGTTCTGGCTCAGTCATGGCTAGTCCGTACTCCCGGATTCTTCGCTTCGCATCGTTCGGGTGCCAATGGCCTTGATCAGCATACCCTCTACCAGGCCGCGGACTTTGCTCACCACGACCGAATCGCCATCCTGGAGGTCGCCCGCAATCAGCACACGTTTGGGTTCTCGATGGACCAATTGAACCTGGCGAGTGACCAACCGGTCGCCTTTCATCAAGTACACCGTATCGTCATTTTGCAGCGCTTCGGCCGGGACTTCGATCACGTCCTTGATCAGCTGCCCTTGAATCTCCACGTGGACAAATGCGCCGAATGGTAACTCGGCACCCACACCATTTTCGGGCTGGATGATGACTTGGGACATCCGACCCACTCTGTCGAGTTCGCCGAGGACCCGGACGAGGCGGGCATCGATGACATGGGGCTTGGCTCCGACTTGAAAACGCAGGCTAGACTTTCGGCCCACGAGGTCCTCGCCGAGTTTTGCCAATTCCTCTCGGGCCAATGACACGGTGATCTCCGCTTCTCGGACCGGCAACAGACTTGCCAGAGGCCGACCGGGACCAACCAAGTCCCCCCGGCTGACTTGACGGGTCTGAATCACCGCATCGAGGGGCGCCTTGAGTTGACAGCGCTCCAGGGCGAGGGTCGCCAGTTGGACGTTGGCTTTGGCCGACTGAAGGGCTGCTTCTGCCGCTCGGAGCTGGGGGAGTTGTAACACCAGTTCTGAGGCCGTCTTGCCGGGGTGGGCGATGGCCCACTCGGATTTTGCCGTTTCGTGCCGGGCTTGGGCCAATGCCACCTGAGATTGGGCCGAGGCTACGCCTGCCACCGCTTGGGAAAGGCGTGCTTGGTAGTCTCGCTCGTCGATTTTGACGAGGAGTTCACCGGCTTTCACGCTGGCACCTCGGCGCAGTTTCGGGCTCAGCCAAACCACTTGGCCTGTGGCCTGAGCGGTCAATTGAGCAACTGAAATCGGCGCAATGGTCCCTTGGCCGTGAATCGTTGGCTGAAAATCTTGTCGTTTCGCCTGTGCGGTGATGACTGGGGTCGCCTGCTCACCCTTCGACTCTTTCTTCGGTGGGGGTGGGCGCCGCCCGATCACGGCTCCGGCACCGCCAACCAGTGCGAAGATCCCGATGATCAGTGCAATGGTGCCGACGACTTTTTTTCGACTCGAACTCATTGTCGACCTCCTTTGGGAGAGGAAACCGGCCCTGCGATTGCGCGCATTAACGTGACCCGGTGACTCACCAGTTGCCGTCGTGCACTGATGAGGGATCGCGTGACCTGATTGAGGCTTAATTCCGCCTGAAGATAGGACTGATAACCGATCAGACCGTCCCCGTAGCGAGCGAGGGCCAGGTCGCGGGTTGCGCGGACGGCCTTCGCCTGGGCTTCGAGGCGTTTGATATAGGCCCTTTGACTGTTTTCGGCAGCCATTGCGTTGCTCATTTCAACGACCGCCTCCACGACGGTCTTACGGTAGCGGAGCGCCAGGGCTCGATATCCGGCCTGGGCGGTCTCGATTTGAGCCTTCACTCGCCCCCCTGAGAAAAGGGGGACGCTTAGCGCACCACCGATATTCCAAGCCATTTGTTCCCCAGGGTTATCGAAGATGTTGCGCAGGTCATCACCGATGGCCTCTCCCAGATCGGCCAACTCCACGCCTGTTGGGCTGTTCGGTGCGATGCCCAGGCCCGCATTGGCTTGAATCCGTAGGCTCGGGTATCGGGCGACGAGGGCCTCTCCGAGCCGGTGGTCAGCGCTGCGTAAGCGGGATACGGCCGCAGCCACATCCGGCCGCCGGAGAATGAGTTCAGCAGAAAGTCCATCTGCCGGGAGCGCTTCCGGGACCGGAAAGTCCAGTCGCAGCCCGAGGGCACCGGGAACCGTTCGGGTTTCGCCTTGCAACGCAGCCAACTGCAAGGCTGCTGATGCAAGTCGGTTCTTGAGTAGGGGAACCTGTGCATGGGTGGTGGCGATCAGTTGTTCCTGCTGATGGACGGCGAGAAGGTCACCGAGCCCTTTTTGGTGTCGGTTTTGGAGCAGCGCCAGCTGCTTCTCTTGGAGTTCGAGGGATACTTCTAACTGTTTGAGTTGGGCCCGAGCCTCAATGGCTGCCAGGTAGAGTTCGACGGTTCGGCCCGCGAGCAGCAAAGCCGTGGTTTGCCGGTCTGCTTGTGCCGCCATGAGATCCGCTTCAGCCGCTGCCTTGCCGTGGCGAAGACGTCCGAAGAGATCCGCTTCGTAGGCCAAGCTAAACTGGCTGGTCAGGGAGACGGCGTAGGGGTCCTCAGGCTGAGCCGGGGGCTCGAAGCCTGGGATCGGCGGCAGATTGAACTCCATGACCTGCCCCGGTTGAAAGTTACCGTTCACCGCAAGGTTTACCTGGGGGAGCATGCCTGCGCGACGAAGCCGGACCAGGGCCCGTTGTTGGTTCAACTGCTGGTCGATGGCATGCAGGTCTAGGTTCGTTGCGAGCACGGCTTTGACGGTGCTGTTGAGCTTGGGATCACCAAGGCTTTCCCACCAGGCCACCGGTTGGAGGGACTTTGATGGGCCGATCGCAGGGGCCTTAAGGTCGGCAACGGGTGGTATGGGTCGGGGGCCGTGGAGGACACAGCCTGATCCGGCCAGGGCCAATAGAGCGGTTGCGAGGAGCCTCATGATGCCTCGGGCTGACGAAGAAGGGCGATCAACGTCTCGGTAAGTTCGGTGGAGGTTGGTGCGAAAGGAAGCCTGTCCGTAAAGCTACTTCGAGCAACAAAGATGATGTGGCGCATGGTGGCCATGACGATGGGGGCCAGTTCTTCGGGGCTAAGATCCTGTCGAATCGTCCCCTCCTCTTGACCCTCCATCAGCGTTTGTAACGTACGTTCTCGGCCGGCCATCATCGTCGACATGATACGTACGAGGGCCTCTTGGGGGAGGACGTGGGCGATCTGGGTCGAGAACATGAAACTGCAGAGTCCGGGAATTTCATAACTGGCCTCACTAATTCGCAGCAGTCTGCCCCGGAGGCGCTCGGTTGCCGAAGCCTCGGGTTCCGGTGCCATGATAACCGTTTGCATGTGGGAGGTCAGCAGGTGGACACAGGTTGAAAGGATTTCATCCTTCGATTTAAAGTGACGGAAGAGAGCCCCGGTCGTGAAGCCAAGTTGTTCAGCTAAGGCCGACGTGGTGAGCCCTTGCGGTCCGACTTTGTCGATGAGCGCGAGGGCCGCGTAGGCGATGTCCAGTTGGCGTGATGTGAGTTTTTCTTCAGGCATGGCTAGACTTATAAGTAAGTAGTTACTTACGGTCAAGTCGCTGCGTAAGTAAGTGCTTACGTACTATTGCGTTTCTTTCCTGGTTGTCGGTCATTTTGGTTGTTTTGATCGATTTTCGGGTTTATTTTAGCAGGGAATCGAAAAAATCAACACTAAAGGTTCCGGTCCAGTGGAAACAGCTTGGATCTATGCTTTCGCATCTTGCCCCGTGAGAAGGCCTCGCTTCCAAGGAGACTTTGGCTTAACAGCGCGGCATGGTGGATCGATTTTCCGGACCCGCACCCCGTGGCGTGAAGGTTGCCGCTCTGGTTTTAGGCATCACCTGTCTCATCGGCATGGGGGGCCTTGGCCTCTTCTATTCTCTCGATCACGAGATCGAAAAAGAGATCAGTGCCGGTGAGCAAAGCAGTCGTGGTACATTGTTTTCATCCTATCCGGACCTCATGTGGCGGCTCCTGATGCAGCGGAAATTTCCCAAAGACTATGGCCCCGGGGCCGGTTTAGCCCGGGGGCAAGGAAGCCTTTGTGAGTTTTTCATCGAGCGTCATTTGGATCGAGCGTCCAGTCCTTGGATCGGTTGGTTGGCGAAGCCCTTCAGTGAACACCTCGTCACAACATACATCGAAAAGCGCCGACTTATGTTGTTCTTCGCGAATGATTGGGACGGTCCGCCCCGTGGCCTGGACCATCAATCGATCAAGCGCTTTGGAAAGGCGCCGACAGACCTCGATGCCCGACAGGTCGTCACCTTGGTTTTGATGGCCACCGGTACTCCAGAGTCGAAGTTGGTCGGCGAGACCAATACGACCTACGACCAGCTTGTTCGCGGCTGCCAGCATCTCGCGGCATCCCTCGATCGGCCCCGATACTGCGAGGCGTTGTTACGAGGCGCAGGTGCTAGCTCGGTCCCCAGCGAGTCAGAATCCCCATAAGCTGATCTCGTGTGAAGGGCTTGGCCAGATAATCGTCCATTCCCGCGGCTAAGCAGCGTTCTCGGTCCCCTTTGATGACTTGGGCAGTGAGCGCGACGATCGGTGGCCTTTGCTCTTCTGGGAGCTCGTCTCTGATTTTTTGCGTTGCCTCCAGACCATCCATCTCCGGCATGCGGCAATCCATGAGGACGAGGTCAAAGGACTTCTGCTTGACCAAATCCACGGCTTCCAGGCCGTTGCCCGCAATGGTGACGGTGCAGCCCAAGCCCTCCAGCATGATCCGCGCAACTTTCTGGGTCAGGGTGTGGTCTTCGGCCACAAGGACTTCGAGCGGCTGGAGTGCGGGGACTTGTTGCGTGAGGGCCGGAGCCATACGGACAGAAGGCTCGGTCGAGCGCAGCAAGGGGAGTTCAAACCAAAAGCGGCTGCCTCGGCCAGCCTCACTCTCAAGCCCGATTCGACCTTCCATCGCTTCGACAAGCCGTTTGTTGATCGCCAAGCCGAGGCCACTGCCGGATGCAGTAGGGTCCAACTGGCCGAATTCGGAAAACAGCGAGCCCTGATCACTCAAGGGAACGCCGTGGCCAGTGTCACCCACCTCGAAGAGCAGAGAGATCTCCTCGCCGTTCTCGTCGGCGACAGCGACCCGCAAATGAATGCCGCCCACGCTCGTAAACTTGAAGGCATTGGTCAGGAAGTTGTGTAGTACCTGCCGGATGCGGCCTGGATCACCTCGAACCCAGCGAGGTACATCGGATTCGATCTCGCACTTCCAGTTCAACTCTTCTCGGAACGCTCGGTCTTGGTAGAGGTGGTCGACCTGCTTGATCAACTTGGGCAGTTCAAAGGCGCGAGGCTGTATGAGTAGTTCCCCCGCTTCGACCTGGGAGAGGTCGATAATGTCGTTAATGATGTGGATAAGGCTAGACTGGGTTTGTTTGAGGGTCTCGACATACATCCGTGGTGTCGCCGGTAGATCCGAGTCGCTGAGGGCTTCTGTGAGCCCGATAATACCGGTCATCGGGGTGCGGAGCTCGTGGCTCGCCCGGGCGAGAAAGCGACTTTTTGCCGTATTTGCCCGCTGGGCTTCGTTTCGTGCCGAATCCAAATTATGGATGATTTTGTCATTGGCCTGCATGAGCCCGCTGACCAGAAGGGTTATCACCCACAGCAAGGCGATCAGAGAGGCGGAGACAATGTTTGGGTCAACCCCCGGCTGCTTGATCGGAGAGATTTCGTTGAGGACGAGGAGCAGGACCGTGCTGACGCCTCCCCAGACGATGGCGCTTCGAATTCCGATCAAGATCGCTGCCAATATGGGGACGATGATGATCCAGAACGGGATCCCGCCGCGGCCAAAGTAGAGCCGGGAGAAACCGATGGCGACGATGGCGAGGATGCACAGCAGGTGGGCTGGCAGTTTCGAGTTGGGCAGTTGCCGGCTGATGACGATGGTACCAATGCCGACGAGGGAGAGCAGGGCGACGACGAACCCTGCTTGATTGCCCTGGAGTAAATCGATCCCAGCAAAGAGGATCCCGACAAAGCAACAAGCGAGCCCGTAACGCTGAAAGGTTGTCGATCTCGTGCTGGGTGCAGTCATTGGTATCGGCGTGTCGCTTAGCTCGTCCACGGTGGGTTCTAAGTTGAATGGCTAGGGTGCATCTCATCCGTGATCTTGAGCGCTTCGTCAAACGCGGCAAGGGCAGTTGCGATCTCCTCTTCAGAGATCACCAGAGGGGGCGTGATCATGACATGACTCCAACGGATAGCGGTGTAAATGCCGCGCTCAAGCAACAGGCTTTTGAAGCGCTCCATTAAAGGGTGCGTCCCATTAAAGGGTGCGATCGGTGTGCCTTTCCCATCCCGACCTAAATCCATCATGGCCAACAGGCCACGGCAGCGAAAAGACGCCAGCGAAGGATGTCTTCCTTTGAGTTCGGTCAGTCCTTTGATGAGGACCGTTTCCAACTCACGGGCCCGAGACATTAGGTCTTCCTCTTCAAGGACTTTGAGTGTGGCGTCGGCCGCCACTAAACACATGGGGTGACTGTTGTAGGTTAGGCCACCGGGGTAGGGGTTTTGGTCAAAGCGATCTGCGATGGTGCGGCTCATTCCGACAACGCCCAAGGGGGCATGTCCTCCTGTGATGCCCTTCGCCAAGGTGACGAGATCGGGAACGACGCCCTCGTGTTCCGCGGCGAGGAAACGCCCGGTTCGGCCAGCGCCGCACAGAACCTCATCAAGGACCAGCAATATCCCCCGGCGGTCGAGCATGGCTTTAAGCCGGCGGAGATAGTCCGGTGTTGGGGGGGGCTCTGCCCCATTGATACCGGTCATCGTTTCCATAAAGAAGGCGGCGATCTGATCCGCACCCTCAGCATCGATCACTTCTTCAAGATAACGAAGATGGGCCCCTGTGATGGCTTCTGGGTCTTCAGCAAACCGAAAGCTATAAGGCTTCGGGTCGAGAACTTTCACAAAGCCGGGAGGACCGGGTTCCCCGGGCCAGCGCCTTGGGTCCCCCGTCAGTTGCAAGGCGCCAGCCGTGGCACCGTGATAACTCCGATAGCGGCTCAGGATTTTATGCCGGCCTGTGACCGCCCGAGCGATGCGTATGGCGTTCTCGTTGGCGTCGGCTCCCCCCAGAGTGAAGAGAAAGGTATCGAGGTTACCAGGACAGAGGCGGGCGAGGCGTTGTCCAAGCCTGGCTCGAATCTCCGTGGCGAAAGCCGGCGCAGCATAGGGGAGGGTATCGAGTTGGGCCTTCATGGCCGCGACCACCTCAGGGTGTTGATGACCAAGGCTTGCCGACATGCTCTGGGCCACGAGATCTAAATAGGTTTTGCCATTACTGCATCGAAAGGTCGCGCCCCTTGAAGAAACCATCGTCAAAGGCTGAACGCGCCCCTGAGCGCTCCACGTAAAGAGCGTGTGGCGTTGGCAATCTTCTGCGATCTGGTCAGCGGTCACAATCTACCCCCGGCCTTCATGCACGAAGCGAAAGCGCATTGGGAAGCCCTGTCACCCTGTCGCTACCCGGGAAACGCCCCATCACTTTGACAGACTGATTGGGATAGGGCGCGTTTTTGGCCACCTGCTGAGGCAGATCGCTTCCTGCACTGAGCCCGATCACCGTACTGCCGGAGCCACACAAAAGAGGGCAGAGCCCGGCGCCTTCAAGGTAATCAAGGCACTTCGCAACGGCCGGGCTACGTCGGCGGACAGGCTCGGTAAAGCTGTTGTGGACCTGGCGAAGGGCGCCCTGGGCATCGCCGCGCGCCATCGCCTGGATCAGAGTAGAGAGCTCTCCTGTCCCGGTGGCGTCTTCGGCCAGTCCATCCTCATCGAGCCAGCCGTAGGCAGTGGGCGTCGCTATGGGTTCACCTGGAAAGAGAAGGAGGCCGCAGAGTTTCAAATCCGGGGCCTGGATTAAGCGAAGTCGCTCGCCGCGACCTTGGGCGAGGCAGGATTGACCCGCGAGAAAAAAAGGCACGTCTGAACCGAGTTGGGCTGCCAGATCCAAAAGGACGGGAAAGGGGGTATTCAGCCCCCAGAAGGCATCCATGGCCAAAAGGGCCGCCGCAGCGTTTGATGAACCACCGCCGAGACCACCGCCTGCTGGGATCCGTTTGCGAACCCGGATGCGAGCGCCCGGTAGGTTTCGCCCGGCCTGCAAGGCCAGCGCCGCGCGACCGGTGAGGTCGTCGGAAAGCCCAAGGCCGGTATCACTCACGAGGGTCAACTCCGGTGCGGACTCGACTTCAAGATGATCTGCTAGGTCGAGGCCCACCATGACCGTATCGAGATCGTGAAATCCGTCGGGACGCTCACCACGCGTGCGTAGGTAGAGGTTGATTTTTGCGGGGGCTGCTCGTTGGATCATAAGCTGGCATCGACCTCGGCTAGAGGCCTTGAACATGTCCTGGCCTCGGGTCAAGGCAGTGTCATGGTATTGATGGAAAAACTAGCTGCTGCTTGGGCCCGCCGTGAGTCACTCCACGGGGATTCGAACACGACGGCCTACCGGCTCTTCCATGGTCATGGTGAAGGCGACTCTGCACTCAATGTGGATCGGTTTGGGGAGGCCCTTGTTCTTTGGCTTCGGCGTCCGGAGATGGTGGACCTGTCTGCGGTCACCGCGTTTTATCAAGCCCGACTTGGCCCGGAGGTTATCGTGGTGAAAGAAGGGGCTCGAGATCCAGGCCGACTACTTCTTGGCTCTGAACCGGAAGCTCCGCTGATTGTGACGGAGGACGGTCTGTCCTACGCGGTGGATCTACTCGCAGCCCAAAATGCCGGCTTCTTCCTGGATGCTCGACCTGCTCGGCAATGGCTTCGATGCAACAGCCAAGACCGTAGAATAGCCAACCTTTTTGCCTATACGGGGAGCCTTGGAGTGGCGGCTCGTGCAGGGGGGGCGCGCTCGATTGAACACGTTGATCTTCAATCGGGTCAACTCAAGCGGGCGCGGTTGAACCATCACATCAATGCCCAGCCTGTAGACGACCGTGACTTTCAGGCGATGGAGGTGGGTCGCTGGTTACGCATCGCGGTGAAAAAGGGACGCCGGTTCGATGGCTTGATTTTGGACCCTCCGCCTCGAACGCCCCACGGTCGAGCCCGCTTTCGTCGAGAAAGCCTCTACCGATGGGGGGCGCAAGCGCTGAACTCCGGTGGCTGGATGCTGATCTTCTTCAATCGTCGGGGCGCCGATCGGGAGGCAGAAGGACGAGCCTTTCTCGAGTCAGTAGACCTTCCTATGGAGCAGATCTGGCAGGGGACGAGCGGCGTGGACTTTCCGGAGGAAGCCCCCGGCGACCGGCTTAGCTTGGTGGCCTATGCACGACCTTGAACCCGGCCCCTCGTGCGGGCGCGACAAAAAACAGGCGGGCTGATCACGGCGGTCCTATGATGGCCGGGAGATGAACCGCCCCATGCGACCATTTAGTTTCTTCCTCTGCCTAGCGAGTGCTTGCGGAACCGCTGGGCCGGTGGACTCCAGGCCCGCCTGGCATGCCGAGGTCGCAGGGGGCAGTGACTGCCAACGTTGGCAACGGCGAGCGACGGAGGAAAAGCCAGAGAGTCGCTGGCACCAAAGGGCCTTATGGCGATGGTGTCGCTGCCAATTGGAGGCAAACCAGGACCCGTCCGAGCCGCTACTGCGGATGGCTTCTTTGGGAAGCGAAGCAGGCTATTTGAGTGATGGCATCGCAGAAGCGCTTGCCGACGAGGGATTGAGCTTGTCGCTGCGGCGACGACTTGCAGGACAACTCGAGGGAGAGCTCACGGGGGAACCGGCCGCCGCACTCGCTTGGGGTCGGGCGATGATGGAGCCCGAGGCGTCAAGAACATCAGCACTGCGGGCAGTCATTCGTTTGGACACCCACGGTTGGAGAGGGCGCCATGCCCGGGCCTTGCTCGCTGAGAAAGCCCCGCCGGAAGAGGCAGCGGCTTTGCTTGAGGCGGCCCTTGAGCCCCACCCGAGCGTCCTGGCCAGTCTGGGCCATTCGGAGTTTGGCGGTAGCCTCAGGGCAGCTCAGCGATGGCTTGAACTCTGCGAGAAGCATCCGACCCTCCGTTGCAAGAAGCGGGCGGCCAAGCGGCTCTCGGAGTTATCCCGATGATCCAATTCGATGAGATCACGATCGGTCCGATTCGCAACTTGAGCCTGCGCTTAGAGCGCGGACTCGTTTATGGCCTGTTGGGCCCCTCCCAATCGGGAAAATCGAATTTGTTGTGGTGCCTTGCGGGCCTCCTGCCACCGGAGCAAGGCACCGTGGATGTCTTTGGCCGGCGGCTCTATAGTGGTGATGCGGCTGATCACCTGGCCCACCGCGCAGATGTTGGCGTGGTCTTTGATCAGCCGGCCATTTTGCCGGAACTTACAACCCTTGAGAATGTTCGCTTGCCCCTGGATTTGCGCGGCGTTGAAACGGATGTCGGCGACGAGCGAGCCCGCTATTTGTTGGACCGCATGGGGCTCAAAGAGGCCGAAGGGAAGCGCCCCAGCGAGCTCTCTGGGGGCATGCTCACCCGGCTGCAAGTGGCTCGAGCTCTTGCCGCCCGCCCGGCCCTCCTCCTCTTTGATGGCCCGACCGCTGGCCTGGATCCCGTGACGGCTGCCCGTTTGCTGAAATTGCTCCGGGAATGCGTCAACGAAAGTCAGGCCACCGGCTTCGTGACGAGCCACGACCTCACCGGCGCCATGGCAGCCTGTGATGCTATTTTGCTGGTGAGCAAGGGGCACTTGCGCGGCCCCTTGCCACCGGAACTTGCCGGCGACGTACAGCGGTTTCATCAGGGGGAAGAGCCGTGGTAGCGCGGGTGCTGAAAACCTTGGCCCGACCTTGGGACTGGGCGATGGAGCCGCTGGCCTTATTGCGGAGCTGCCTGACGGTTCGTCCCGATTTTCGAGCCACACTCTCCCAACTGGAGCACTTCGGTTATCGGTCCATGGGGATTGTGGCGACGGCAGGTTTGGCCGTCGGCGGGATTGTGGCCGTCCATACCGGGGGTTATGTACGAGACTACTCAGCCGGTGACCTTGCCGGCTGGGCCGTTGGCTATGCCACCTTGCGGGAGATCGGCCCCCTGCTCACGGGACTGTTGCTTGCTGGCCGCGTCGGCGCCATGAATGCGGCCGAGCTCGCAGACATGAAGGCCCGGGACCAAATCCTGGGCTTGGAGGCGCTGGGTCTTAATCCGGTTCCTTTGGTGATTGGGCCACGGGTGTGGGCGGCTTTCGTCGCCGGTATCCTGCTTTACAGTTTGGCCGCGTTGTGCGCGCTGACGACCGCGGTGCTGGGTGTGGCGCTAAGCGGTGGTCTCAATCTCCAGCCCTTCTTGATTTCGCTGCATACAGGGACACCGGTCGCCTACTTGCTCATCGGTCAGTTCAAGGCCGGTGTCTTCGCCTTGGTGGTGGCCTTGTGGTCGACGAAAGAAGGCCTGAAAGCGTCCGCTGGGGGAGCTGAGGTCGGCAGGGCGGTGAACAACGCGGCCGTCGGCAGCGCCGTGGGAATTGTGGTGGCCAACTTCTTCCTCACCTTGGTGCTGCCGTGACGACCTCGCCTCGGACCGGTGTTCGCCCGCCCTGGCTCGCGGGTCAGGCTTGGCTACACCTCGACCATATGTCCGTCGGCAGTTTGCCCCTGATATTGATCACTTTGGGACTCACAGGTGTTGCTTTTGCCCGGGAGGGCGCCGTGCAGGCGCTGCGCATCATTGGTACCGCCGAAGTGCTCGGACCCCAGTTTCTCGAACTCGCCGTCGCAGAGCTCGGACCGATCATTACAGGCTTGATGCTGACCGTCCGTGTCGGTTCTGGAATCGCTGCTGAGATCGGCAACCTGACAGTCAGTCACGCAACGGTTGCCTATCGGACCTTCGGGGGGCGACCGTTACGGGATCTGGTGATGCCTCGGGTCTGGGCCGGTGCGGCCGGGTGTATGATTTTAGTGCCCATCGGGACGGCGAGTTTCGTCCTAAGTGGCACCGCTGCCGTTTGGTTTTGGTTTGATGTTCCGCCTCAAGAGTTTCTCTTCCTACGTGGCCTCGAACCGGTCACTGTGGCGGCATCCGTCGCCAAGAGTCTGGGATTTGGTGCGGCGATTCCGTTCATCGCAGCCCGGGCCGGCTTGCGCGCTCGAGGTGGCTCGGGGGCGGTTGGTGAGGCGGCGGCGGTGGCCGTGGTCCAAGGCACCATCGCAGTCCTATTTATCGATCTTCTCATCTCAACAGCGATGGTCGCCGCTCGGGGCATGCTATGACCCAGCCCATCCGTGTGACGAATCTTTCCAAGGCCTTTGGTGATCAAGTCGTACTCGACGGCATCGACCTTCACGTGGACCATGGCGAGATCCTCTATGTTGTCGGGCCTTCCGGCACTGGAAAGTCTGTTCTGAGTCGCTGTGTGCTTGGATTGATGGCGCCAGATGGTGGTCAGATCGAATTGGATGGTCGGCCGATCCCTGAGTTTGGTGCGCCGGAATGGCTCTCTGTTCGGCGCCGGGTTGCGATGGTGGTGCAGTTCCCCGCGTTGCTCGAAGAACGATCTGTGGTGGAAAACATCGCGCTGGCCGCCCGCTATGGCCGGGGACTGCGGGCAGTCCAGGCCGATCGTATGGCTCTTGATTTGATGGAGCGACTGCAAATTCGTCATCTGGCCTTCACAGACCCTGGGGATCTCGGGCCCGGTCTCGCCAAGGCGGTTGCCCTCGCCCGGGCCTTGGCCGTGGGGGCGAGCACACTTGTTCTCGACGAACCGACCACGGGGCTCGACCCGATTCAGGCGAAGGTGGTCGATGAAGCCATTGTCGAGGTGGTCCGCAGCGCTGGGTTAGCCTGCCTGGTCATCAGTCACGATTTGGAAGGGATGCAGAAAGTCGCAGACCGGGCCCTCATGCTGTATCAAGGCAAAGTCCACGTCGCGGGGACGCCCGCGAGCTTGGCGTCGGAGCCAGACCCTGTCTGGCAACAGTTCTTGAGGGGTGAAGCGGAGGGCCCCCTTTAATGGCGAACCTTGTCACACGGCTAAGGGTTGCGGTGCTCGCATTGTTGAGCCTCGTTCTCTTTCTTGGCCTGCTTGCCTACTTGGCCGACTGGCTGCCGGATCGCGGTCATTCGGTTCACGTACGGTTTAGCCAGGCGGGGCCCCTCCATGGTGGAGCCCGGGTCCGCTTGGCCGGGCAGACCATCGGCCGAGTCCGGACCGTACGGCTGTTAACGGCCGAAGAACGGGCCTCTGCTCAAGGTCACCTCCTCCAGGTGGAGTTGAGAATCCTGCCCGAGTTCGCCCACCTCGTAACGGAGCGAAGCCGTTTCCTCGTCACCACACGGGGGGTGCTCGGTGAGCATTATGTGGAGGTCGTCCCCGGCCCGCCCGGCGCGGACCTCCTCCAAGCAGACTCCGTGGTTTCCGGCGAAGACCTTCCCCGGACAGACCTCGTCCTTGCTCAGGTGCAGCGCCTGGTGAACCAGGTTATCGAAGTGTTCGAATCGGATCCTGATTCGGCCCGCAGTCTTTTGCGCAACACGGCGAGCCTGATCGGACGGATGGATACGTGGTTCGACCGAAACGGGGGCGAGATGGACCGACTGGTTCGAGGGCTCTCCGATGCGAGCGAAGGCCTGGCCGCCGGCGTGGGCGACGGCCAAGCCATGGCCAACGCAGTGCGGCAGTTGACTCGGGCGAGCGAAATCCTGAGTCGGGACCTTCCGCCTGCTACCGACGGGATCGTCCGGGCCGCGGATGGTTTGGCCGGGACACTGACAACGGTTCAATCAGCAGCCACGGGCATCGAAGGTGCGGTGGTTGAGGTGTCGACGGCAGCGGGCGATATCCAGCGTTTTCTGGGTAAAGACGGCGATGCCAGCCGTGCTCTCGAGGCCATCGTCGAGGTGGTGCCCACCGTGACCCGAGTGGTGAATGACTTGGGCGTGGTGGTGGCTTCACTGAAGAATGGTGAAGGGCTCGCAGGGGCCTTGCTGAAAGACCCAGAACCCCTCGAGGATTTCAAGGAGTTGCTCCACGAACTACGGGCCCAGCCATGGAAACTCGTCTGGAAGCGCTAGTCACCTGGCCCACGGAGCGGGTTTTTCCCGAACGCCGTGAGCAGCGCGATGACCCCGTTGTGGTGGAGGAACCGCTGAGCATCTTTCTGCAGGGGGAGCCCTGGACAGTGACGATGCGCAGCCCTGGACACGATGAGGCCTTGGCCTTGGGCTTACTCTACAGCGAGGGGCTGATCCTTTCCCCCGATGATGTCGTTGGCATGGAGATCGATGGCGGTCTGCGAATCCGCTTGCGAGAGAAGCCCGATCTCAGCGCCCATCAGTACGCCCTTTGGCGAAGCTCTGCCTGTGGTCTGTGTGGGGCGCAGAGCATCGAGCAATTGGCCCAGCGCTGGTCCCCGGTACGCCACCGAACCCCGGCCCAGGAGCGGGAGTTGATGCATGCCCCGGAGCATTTGCAGGCCCGCCAGAAGATCTTCCAACTCACGGGGGGCATCCATGGCGCAAGCCTGGCTCGGGTCGGGGAGTCGTCGCCCCTGGCCGTGGCCGAGGATGTCGGTCGGCATAATGCAGTCGATAAATTGCTTGGTTTGGCGCTGGTCAAGGGCTGGGTGAATGAACCGGGCTTGATTCTCTCGGTGACCAGCCGTGTTGGTTTTGAAATTGCAGCGAAGGCTTGGGCCCTGGGTTGTGAATATCTGGTCGCCGTTGGGGCGCCCACAAGCCTTGCCCTGGAAACCGCTGTGCGGGCTGAAATCACCGTAGCTGGTTTTGCTACGGGGGACCGTCTCAATCTCTACTGCGGCCGGGAACGCCTTTAGCCATGCGCTTTACGGTCCGAACTCGAATCGCCCTGGACCTCTTTGCCGCGGTCGCCTTGTCCATGGTGATCGTTGTGATCGGGACGCTCTTTATCGGGCGACAGGTGCTGTGGGAGAACGCGCAGATTCAAACCGACCGCCTGGCCAGTACCCTTGCCGCACAAATCGCCGCCCAGCGAGTCCCTGGCCAATTGCTTTCGAGTGCGGGCAATCGGGCGCGCCTCGGTGTCTTGCTCGCACCGGCAGTGTTTGAGGGTAACGAGGTGGAACTGAGCGTCCGGGACCGGTTCGGTCAGGAGGTTTGGCGCCTCCAGGGGAGCCTTGGGCCTCGCCCGATCGTGATCAAGAAGCCCGTGCCCGGCGGCGGCATGCTGAAGGTGCGGCTGTCGACCAACCTCACGAATCTCACCTTGGACAAGCTGACCCGAACCCTCTTGCTGCTTTCCCTGGGCAACGTGGTTCTTGTGACCCTCCTGGCTTGGTGGTTGCTCAACCGAAGTGTTGCCGCACCCGTCGGTCGACTCATCAACGCGGTGGAGCAACTCCAGTCTGAAGCCGACGAGTTTCCCACCCTGCCAGGGATGGGAACCGAATTGGTCGCCCTACAGACGGCGATCGAGCGTATGCGTTTTCGCATGGAACTGGCCCGCGGGGAGCTGGAGCGTCGACACATCGAACTGCAACAGGCCCACGATGATCTGCTGACGGCCCAGAAGGTGGCCGAGCGGGCCGAACACCTCGCCGGAGTTGGTCGCCTGGCCGCGGGCATCGCCCACGAAGTCGGTAATCCGCTAGCCGCCCTTGTCGGCTTCGTCCAACTCCTTTCCAGTGAGCGCATCCCTGAGTCGAAGAAACAAGAGGTCCACGAGCGGCTTGAACGGGAGCTCAACCGCATCGGTGAGATCATTGGTCGATTGCTGGCCTATGCCCGGCCCGCCCGGGAAGCGATGGGTCCGGTAGATGTCGCCGAAAGTGTTCGCTCGGCCGCAGAACTGGTCCGAGCAGACCGGGTGTACCGGACGGTCGATCTCGAGTTAGCGCTGGATGACAAGACCGGACCGGTGACGGCTGAGCCGAATGCACTGCGGCAGGTTCTGGTGAATCTCCTGCTCAATGCGGCTGAAGCCATGGAGTCAATGGAACGAGGAAGGGTGCGGGTGACGATCCGTCCGGAGCGGCGCCACCTTCTCCTGATCGTGGAGGATTCGGGTCCTGGCATCCCGTCGGAAATTCGTAGCGAAATCTTCGAGCCCTTCTTTACGACACGGGAGGTGGGCAAGGGGACTGGACTCGGGCTATCCGTCTGTCACGGACTGGTTCGTGGTTGGGGTGGTGATATTCGGGTAGATGGCAGTGAGTTAGGCGGTGCGCGCTTTGAAGTCGAGTTACGCTATAACACCGAAGCTCGGGAGGCC
Source organism: Myxococcales bacterium (assembly GCA_002722845.1). GTDB lineage: Bacteria > Myxococcota > UBA4151 > UBA4151 > UBA4151 > UBA4151. Next base: position 55,862 of record PBND01000040.1, read on the forward strand.
TCATGAGTGAAGACCATGGATTGGGCTGTGTTCTCGTCGTCGATGACGAGGAGAGCCTCCGCCACCTTTTGGTTCTGGCGCTCGATGGCTTCGGAATCAAAGTGGAAACGGCTGCCGATGGCATGGAAGGCCTTGAGCGCTACCAACCGGAACGCCATCAGGTCGTCTTGACCGACATGCGAATGCCGCGACTCGATGGTCTCGGCTTCACCCGTCGACTGCTCAAAAAGGATCCGGAGGCCATCGTCGTCGTGATGAGTGCCTATGGCGACCTCTCCCTGGCCCTTCAAGCCCTCGATGTGGGTGCTGTGGATTATCTGAACAAGCCTTTCCAGCCCGACGAGTTGCAACTGCGACTGACGGTGGCTTTGGAGCGGTGGCGTCTCTCTAGCGAGAACAAGCGGCTCCGGCGTTTGGTGGAGAAAAAGAGTGGATTCGATTCGGTCGTCGCCGCGTCTGAGTCGATGCGGGTCATCCGCCAAAACCTTGAGCGAGCTGCACCGCACCGGTCCTCGGTCCTTTTTTTGGGGGAGTCGGGCACCGGAAAGGAGGTCCTTGCGCGGGCGGTTCATGAGGCTTCCGATCGGGCCGCCAAACCCTTTGTTCCAGTGAACTGTGGCGCCATCTCCGAGCACCTGCTCGAGAGTGAGTTCTTCGGCCACGTGAAGGGCGCCTTCACCGATGCTAATCGGGACCGCAAAGGCCTCTTCGATGAGGCCGATGGGGGAACCCTCTTTCTCGATGAGGTGGGCGAGCTCCCGATGGCCCTGCAGGTGAAGCTGTTGCGAGCCTTAGAAGAGGGGAAGATCCGTCCAGTGGGGGCCAGTCTAGAGCACAGTGTGGACATTAGAGTGCTGTGCGCGACCAATCGAGACCTCATGGCGATGGTCGCTGATGGGACCTTCCGCCAGGATCTTTTGTACCGACTGAATGTGTTCACCATCGAGATTCCGCCGCTGCGGGAACGGCTCGAGGATTTGGAGTTGCTGGTGGCCTCCCAACTCGGGGAACTCGCCCTTGCAAGCAAGCGTCGAAGCCTTCGACTAAACGATGAGGTCTGGGAACTGTTTCGAACCCATCCCTGGCCCGGCAACATTCGCCAGATGCAGAATGTCTTAGAAGCGGCCGCGGTGATTTGCTCAGGGGACGTGATTGAACTTGAGCACGTGCCGCCCATGTTTGTCCGTGAAGCGACCGGTGCAGCGCTTGTCGACGAGATCAGTCTTGGTTCCGTAGACGAGATTGGTCTGAGCGTACCCCTGGCAATCCAGCGCATCGAAAAGGTGTTTATCGAACGGGCCCTTGCGCGCACGTCCGGGAACAAGACGAAGGCAGCCAAGATTCTCGAGATCTCGCCTCGGGCGCTGCACTACAAGATTCGAGACTATGACATCAGTTGATAGGGCCTCTCCTTCTTTTGCCGCGCTGGAGGAGGCCTGGTCCGCCCAGGATGGGGCCCGGACCGGGGCCATTGAGCTCTTGGTCGCTCGTCTTGGTGGTGGGGATCATCGCTGCCTAACCGAGGCAGAGCTCTGCCCTGAACGGGGGCTTATCGGTGATCGCTGGGAACGGGGGGAGCAGCCGAGTTTGGGGCGGCAAATCACCCTCATGGACGTGCGCGTGGCTCAGTTGGTCTGTGCGGGTAAAGAAATGCATCTTTCCGGTGACAACTTGTTGGTCGATCTAGATTTGAGTGAGGTGGCCTTGCCGGTGGGGAGTGACTTGCGGGTTGGGTCGGTCTGTTTGCGTGTGACTCAGGAGCCCCATCGAGGCTGTAAGATCTTTGCTGCGCGCTTTGGCTTGGACGCGCTCAAGTGGGTCAATTGGCGGGCCCATCGGCCGCGGCGCCTTCGAGGGGTGAACTGTCAGGTGATCACTGGTGGGACGGTTGAGATCGGCGATTGTCTTCGCCGCTAGGGGCCTGTTGGTAGATCAGATCAAACGGGCAACGAAATCTAGATAGGCATCGGTCAAGGCATCGCCACCGAGTTGCATCTCGAGGGCAGCCAAGACGAGGAAGAGGCCCATCGGCACGTGGCGCTCACTTGGAGCCCAGCCATCCTCGTGCTCGACGTCATGGTCCCCAACGCCTCCCCGGTGGCGCAGCAAGGCCCAAATTAGCATGCCCTGGATCCCCGTGAGAAGGAGCACAAGGGGGATCGACGCTGGCCCCAAAAGGATCACGATCGCAGCAAAAAGTGGCGCATCGCCCCCACCCATGGCCTCTTCGCCAACGACGCTGCTGGCGACGTAGCCGATCAGCCATAGGAGCCCGAAAGCTCCGATGCCCGCACACAGGGCCCAAAGCGGCCCCTGCCAGAGCGAATCGCCAGCTTCATAGGCTTTGGCCACCTGGCTAAGCAAACCGGTCACCGCCAAGGCTAAGGTCATGCGCGTATCGATGAGAAAACTGTCGTGATCGATCCCCGCGATGGCGATCATGATGGAGGCTGCGACGAAGTGGCTGAGGGCGAAGGGGCCCAGGCCGTAGCGGTAAACAAGCCCGGCTGCGAAGAGTCCCACCGCTAACTCGATGGCCGCGTAGCGAAAGCTAAAGGGTGCTTTGCAATGGCGGCACTTGCCCAGGAGCACAAACCAACTGACGACGGGAAGATTGTCATACCAGGCGATCGGCTGTTCGCAGCTCGGACAGGCCGAGCCCGGATGAACGACGCTCTTTCCCGCGGGCAATCGGTAGATCACCACGTTCAAGAAGGACCCGATACAACTTCCGAAGAGATAGGCGGATGTCAGAACGAAGGTGGTCCACCAGGGCACCAACGCCAGTTCATTGTGCAGGGGGTCCCCCATCCTGCTGGGCCGGGCCCGCATCCGTACTTGGGACAAGGGGCTCAATCTTCGCTTCAGGCAACGGCGTCCCTGGCTTCACCCGTCGGGTCAAAGTGTCAACGAGGCGGCGCACTTCCGCGAGCTTGACCAGACCTGAATCCAAAGACAGCGCCCGGTCCAGATAGGCCTTCGCAAGGGGCGCGTTCCCATCGTCGGTGAGGATGGTGTAGGCCAAGTTCATCCAAGCCTTCGCATGTTTGGGGTCCTGACGCAGCACAGCCTCCCAGAGTGGTCTGGCTTCTCGCTGGCGGTCTCGGCGGTAGGTGGCGATCCCCTTCGCATCCGTATTCGTCGGGATGGGTAGGTTCTGGATCAAATAGGCCAGCGCCGCTTTCAGGTCTGGGTGCTTGTCCAGTGGGGGCGGCAGGGTTTCGAGGAGTTGGCGTGACTCGGCAAATCGCTGTCGTCCGGCAGCCTCCTCGCCTTCCATCATCAAACCGCGGGCGATGGCCTGAAGGGCCTTGTCCAAATGCAGATAACCATCGGGATGGTCCGGCGCACATCGAATGGCATCCCGCAACTTTCGAGGAACGGCATCGATGAGACCCGCTTGTCCTAGGGTTGTGGATTGCCTCATGAGCAGATCGCGCCGGTATTCCCGCCGCTCTGGCGTCTCCACACTGCAGCCGTCGACCCATTGTAAATACTGCGGTTGATCCCGGCTGACGGCAGCCAAGGCATCGGCATATTTTTCGTTGTCCGGCGCGAGTTGAGTGGCCTTTTGCAGTGCTTGTAACGCGATCTCGAAGTCTTGGGCCGATGGCAACCGGAACGCTTCGCTCATCATCCAGTGAGCTTCCGCTTCGATCTCGGTGGGAATTCCTATGGGCTGGTCATTGGCCCGACGCGCCTCGATTTCATCGAAGAGGTTATCGAGCACTTCGAGGCCGCGCACCGCTGCGAGTTGGGAGATGTTGCCACTCTCGAGTCGGCGGGGGTGGGTCTGGAAGTAAAGCGTGGCTCGGGCGAGGCCGTAGCGAGCGCCGGCTGAACCTTCTTCTCGAGCCCGTTGGGCCCGCCAGAAGGTGAGCCCGTTTTCGAAGGCGGGAAGCTGCTGGACCGTGGCCGCGAGGGGCAGCATTGCGGCGAAAAACCCCAAGGGGACCGCCCGGGCGAAGACGTGCCCGAGGGGGGGCTGAACGTTCGCATCTGGTTCTGGACCTTGGATCAGGCCGGACAGGAGCCAGCCAGCGAAGGCCGCAATGACCAGGAGGAGTGGTACACCGTAACCGAGATCGGGGCGGGCCTCGCCGCTGATGGGTGTCAGTCCCGGCAGAAGCGGTGCAAGAGCGAGCAATGGCCAGGCCCTTTGTAGCGGCGCCGCGGTCAACGAGCCGAATTTTGCCAGGCCTAGGACCGCGCCGGTGAGGACACAATAACTCCCCGCGAGAAACAGGCTGCGTCCACCGGTATCGATGCGCTCCCAGGCCACCAGGGAGGACCAGTCAAGGGCGCCTCCCACCTGCCAGCCTTTGACCAGGCTCAGTACGCTGTGTCCGGCGAGGGGTAAGGTGCGGCTGGGGTCAGGACCGAGCAAGGCCGCATAGACGACGAAGAGAACACCGCTGCCGATGAGGAGAGGGCGGGAAGCCGTGGTCCCAAAGAGGCGGTGAAAGAATGGGCTGAGCAGACCGACGGGGTGACAAAGTCCGGCCACCAAGCCGAGGCCTGTGGCCCGGTGGGAATGGTCCGCTTGCACAACGGAGAGCAGGCCGAGGGTCATCGCCAGGGCGAGGCCTGTATGGTCGAGGGGGGCGACCACCGCGATCGCCAGCGGATGGCAACAGTAAACGAGCCCGGCGAGCCCGGCCCCCGCGGGATGAAGGCCCTGACGACTGATCAGTAAACAGATCAGGCCAGCTGCTGTGGCGTGCAGGCCAAGCTGCAGGCCTCGCAGTAGACCCGGTACCTGGACCTGCAGCCCGTTGGGACCTGTCATATTCTCGAAGAATGATTGGATCAGTGCGGCCAGAGGAAAGCGGAAGTCTGCACCCATCTCGACGAAGCGATCGAGACCCAAGATGAAGCGGGGCTCGGTTCGAAGAAAGAAGTAGCTTCCGAGAAGGAGTAGTCCCGGGAGGACGGCAGCAGCGAGAGAGAGCGAGTTGATCTTTTTCAATGATGTCACCCTGGCCTTCGCTGGCTACCTCAGCCAGCCCACCTGGCTCAAGACTGGAGAAAAGTTTTTTGAAAGTTAAAGGTCAATAGTTACAGTCTGTCCATGCTCGATGATGGTGACGCCAAAGATTGTCTAAATGGCTACCTAAAAAGTGTCGCATCGAGTGCGGGTGGGAGATCGAAAATACCGTAACGTACTGAAATAACAACAAGGGCTAGATCTGGCACGCTCGTTGCTTATCCTAGCCGTGGAACCGAGCTATGGTGGCTCAAATGGTCATATCAAAGGCGTCCAGCCAGTCCGGAGGAAGAGGACAATGAAGAAAAAGGGCTTTACCCTGATCGAGCTGATGATCGTGGTCGCGATTATCGGTATTCTAGCAATGATCGCGATCCCGAACTTTATTAAGTTCCAGTGTCGCGCCAAGCAGTCTGAGGCGAAGAGTAACCTCAAGGCGCTGTTCCAAGCTCAGAAGAGCTTCATGTCGGAGCACGATGAGTATGCTTCGCTTGCACGGGTCGGCTTCGCACCTGAGCCTGGTAACCGCTACACCTACTGCAACGCAGCCAACGATTGCCGTGCTTGCGAAGACGGTAGCAACATTACCGGCGGCAAGAACTTCTGCAACGGCGTGACCGCAACGCAGGTGGGTTGTACCCCTGGACCGTCTCATACCGGTACCAACGAAGCGACGGATCAATTTACGTCGTGTGCGACGGGTAACATTGATAACGACGGGCGAGACATCGACGCCTGGCGTATGAATGACTCCAACTCGCTCATCAACGACGATAACGACTGCCAGTAAGTCGGAATCGTGAGTTGACCTTCGGGTCAACTGAGCTTGTGAATCCCCGGCCTTCAGGGCTGGGGATTTGCTTTTTTTGCCAAAGGGCCGATGGCAGAAAGGGGTGGTGTGCACGATGAATGCCTTGCTCGGTTTTGCCTTGCTGTTGCCATTGCTCACCTTGAATGTTTCGGCGGTTCAGGGCGGGGCCCTGGTGGTCGTTGCGTGGCTCGTCGCCCTCTGGGCTCGCCCGGGCGCGTCCGCGGCCAGAGGACTTCCGATCCCGGTCATTCCATTGCTTGCCCTGTGGCTCTTGATGGCCTTCGATAGTTCTGGGGTGCGAGACCCCTGGTCGGCCAGTTGGTGGGTCTTGTCATGGTCCTCCGCCGCGCTCGCTGGCCTTTATCTGTGGCGACAGCCTGAAGCGTTAAGCTTCATCCAACGGATGTTCGCCGGACTCGGGGTCTTCTTAGGCAGCTTGAATGTGATGGTTTTCGTCGCAGCGGGTGAGCGTAGTACCGTTGTCTTCAACAACCCGAATATTCTGGCCGGCTGGCTGCTTGGAAGTGCCTGGTGCAGCCTTGCGCTGGCTCGGCCCTGGCAGCGATCTGCGGCCTTCGGTGTTCAGGTTCTTGGGCTCGCCTGCACGGGATCGCGAGCTGCCCTTATCAGTCTCGGCCTGACCGCGTCGATCTACGTGGTCATTCGTGGCGGAAAGTGGCTTCGACGAGCGGCCCCGGTCCTTGCCGTTTTGTTGTTCCTATCCCCTCCGGTCCAAGGGCGCCTCGCCCGTCTTGCTGATGACCCCACCGCATTCGGCCGGCCCGCCTGGTGGGGTATTGCGATGCAGTTGCATCGGGATGAACCCGGTGGCCTGGGTACCCGCCAGTTCGGCTGGCATGCCATGACCTATCGCCCGGCTTTCGAGGGGGCTCCGGTCTACCGGTATCTAAAGGGAGCACCTGGGGAGTCCGCCCACAGCGAATGGGTTCAATTGCTCGTCGACCATGGCTGGGGTGGCCCGCTCTTGTTCCTTTTGGCCTTGGGCTTGGCCTTGCGCCGGGGACACCGAAGTATTTTAGCCTACGGGCTGTTCGCGTTGACCTTTCATGCCGTGCTCGATGGTACGTTCCAGTCGGAAGCGATACGAATCCTCTTCCTTTTGTTCTTCGTAGCCCTCTGTCTGGAACCCGAGGGGCGAGCCATTCGGCTGCCATCATGGATGGCTGTTGTTTCCCTTCTCCTAATTTCATTGCCCGCCCTCGCCAGCCTACAGCCCGGCATCGCCGCCTGGCTTTGCCGAGATGGTACGGCATCTTTCCAAGAGGCCCGGGCCTTGCCCAACGGGCGGCAACAAAAACAAATGGCGGCCCAAGCCGCAAAGCGCTTTCGCCAGGCTGCTCAGATCGACCCTCGGCGTGCTCGTTATCCAGCCCGGCTTGCTGCCCTGCTCGCCTGGCAGTATGAGCAGGGCCACGTTGGCCAGGATGCGGCCTTGGAGGCTCAGGTGCAGGCGATGGACTTAGCCCCCTTTCGGCCCCACCGCCTACGCCAGGCCGCCAACCTTTACCGGGACCTCGGCCGCCATGAGACCGCCTTGAAACTGAGGCGACGGATTGTGGAGATCGAGCCGCGACAGGCCGTCGATCGCATGGAACTCGCCCGGAACCTCCTCCGCTTAGAGCGGCGCCCTGAAGCGCTCCGAGAGATGCTTGTCGCCCTGCGGCTAGAGCCTCGGTACCGGCGCGCTTGGCTTGATTATGGCGCCACGCTGGAGGCGGAAAGTGAAGGGGCCGGGCGCCAGGCACTGAGCCGTGCTGCCGCCCTCGCTGCAAGCTTTCGAAAGATCTATTGTGACGATGCAAGTCGGGATTGCTTGCGTCATAGCCAGTCGGTGATGAGTCGGCTGGAGCAACGCATGGCCGGCGACTTTATCAACGAGTCGGATCCCCAGATTGAGGGGCTGCAGTGAAGCGTCTCATTTGGATTCTTCCCCTGTTGGCTCTGGGCGGTGCGACCTTATCCTTGCACGGTCACCTCGATGCCTTGGAAGCCCAACGAACGACGGAGGTTGGCTGGACGCCCCCGCCGTCCCTGACCACCTTGAAAGTGAGTTCGATGGGTTATGAGCACATGGCATCGGATTTTATGTGGCTCCAAGCCCTTCAATATTACGGTGCCCATGAACAAAACAAACCCGACGGATTTTTCCGTCTGCTCGTGCCCATTCTGAAAACAGTAGTCGGTCTCGATCCATCCTTTGAGTACGCCTATCGCTTTGGTGGTGTCTCTGCTGTCGGTCCCCAGGGTGAGAATGTTGATTTAGCCAATGAGTTGCTTGCCATAGGTGCGCAACACCGACCCGATTCCTGGCGAATTCCCTATCTTCGGGCCTCTAACTGTCTCCAATACGTCCCAGAGGACAGCGCTTGCATCGCTGAGGGCTTCGCTCGGGCCTCGCAAATCGAAGGTGCGCCGGAGTGGATGGACCTACTCGCAAGCCGGGCCTTGGCCAACAACAAAGAGGAAGGCCTGGCCCGGGACTTGATTTATCGCGCACTACAAAAAACCAAGGACCCTATTCTGCAGGCCCGCCTTCAGGACCGCTTGGTTGCATTGGAAGTCAACGAAGTGCTCCGCCGAATCGATGGGGCCGTCAACGCATGGCGGGCGGCTGGGGGTACCGGCTGCCCCGATGGCTTGGACAAGTTGGAAGCACACGGGGTGGATTCGAATCTTGAGCCACCGGCCGGAGGCCATTACTTTTTGGACCAGGACTGCAAGGCGCAAAGCTCGACGCAGGTGGGTGGTCTGGAGTTGTACCGACGATGACAGCGATCGAGATCAAGGGACTGAAGAAAACCTATCGATCACCCTTTTTGCGCCGTGAGGTGGAGGGGCTCCGCGGCCTGGATCTCTCGGTCATGCCCAATGAGATCTATGGCTTTCTGGGACCCAACGGTGCGGGCAAGAGTACCACGATCAAGATTCTCACAGGCATCATCCATCCCAGTGAAGGCAGCGCCCAGATCCTCGGTGTCGATGTCCGCGCGGTGCGTGCCCGAGAGCAATTGGGGTATATGCCGGAGTTTCCCACCTTCCATGATTTCCTCCGAACGGAGGAGTTCCTTGGCTTCTTTGGTGCATTGCATGGAATCCAGGGTGACGTTCTAGCGAAACGTATCGATGAGGTGCTCGAATGGGTGGGTCTGCCCGGCGTGATGGGGCAGCCGCTGAAAACCTTCTCGAAGGGGATGCTCCAGCGAATCGGTTTGGCCCAGGCGATCTTGCATGATCCGGCGGTGGTGATCCTCGATGAGCCCATGAGCGGGCTTGATCCGATGGGTCGCCGGGATGTGCGGCGCCTGATGGAGCACCTCCGTGAGCAGGGAAAGACCGTGATGTTTTCAAGTCACGTCCTCTCCGATGTGGAAGAAGTCGCGGACCGGATTTGTGTGCTGCGGGAGGGCAAGAAAGTCTTGGAGGGCAAGGTCTCTGAACTCCTTGCCGATGCGGAGGTCGAGCGACTCGAAGATCTGTTCTTCCTTGGGGAGGAAGACTCATGAGAGCGGTCCTGCCCATCGCCCAGTTGACCTTGAGGGAGGCGGTCCGAAACAAGGTCTTTGTTAATTTAGCAGTCTTTGCCGCGTTGATGGTCGGCCTGGCGCTCTTGATGACCGGGCTGACCGTCGGGCAGCATCAGCGGATCATACATACGCTGAGCTTCGGCACCTTGTCGGTGGTGGGCAACCTCATCGCTGTCTTTCTCGGGGCAGGCCTCATCGCCAATGAGGTGGAGCGCAAGTCTCTCTATGCCATCGTCAGTCGTCCCATCGGCCGTTGGACCGTTGTCATCGGTCGTTATCTGGGGCTCGCTTGGGTGCTTGCGCTCAACACCGCTGGTGGCGGGCTGCTCATTACCGTGATCCTCGCGATGGGGGACCAAGTGCCTTCGGAGCACTTCGTTCTCGGGCTGTTCCTGATCTATCTGGAAATGCTCCTCGTGCTCTCTATCTCGGTCTTGTTTTCAAGTTTCTCGACCCCCACGCTCTCCGCGACCTTCTCATTTTGTTTCATGGTGATCGGCCGGATGAGCCCGGAGTTGATCGATCTCCTGCCCGTGGCCGAAAGCGAAGGGCTGCGGACCTTAATGCGATTCACCTATTCGGTCTTACCGAACCTCGCTCGGCTCGATCCCATGGCGTTGGTGCTCCACGGTAGTCCATTGCCAGGGCATATCGCCGCGCTCACCGCCTATGCGCTGGCTTATACATCCCTACTGCTCACCGCGGCCTGCTGGGTATTTACCCGCCGGGACCTCAAATGAGCCAGCCCGACCTAACGGTCAGCATCGTCAGTTACTGTGTGGCTGAGCGGATGACATCCTGTCTTCGCGCAGCAGCTGCCGCTGCACCACGACATCAACTGCAGGTGATCGTGGTGGACAATGCGAGTACCGATGAGTCCCCCAAGTTGCTCACGTCGATGGCCACAGAGATGGGCTTCGAACTGATTTTGAATGACGAGAATCTCGGCTTTGCTGCAGCCAACAATCAGGCTCTTGTTCAGGCCCGTGGTCGCTATTTTATGCTGCTCAACCCCGATACGGAGGTCGTCGGAGATGGGCTGTCCCAGCTCATCGACGCCATGGACGCCGACGAGGGCCTGGGAGCGATCGGTCCCCAACTTCTCGATGAGCACGGCACCGTGACTGCCTCCTGTCGTCGACTGCCAAATCTCGAACGGAGTTTCTGGCATCTCTCCTATCTCGATAAACTCTTTCCTCGCCTTCCGCGACTGCGGGATTACATGATGTCCGACTTTGATCACTGCAGCAGTCGAGATGTGGAGCAGCCTCAAGGGGCAGCCCTCCTCCTGCGCCGAAGTGTGATCGATCAAATCGGCCCCCTCGATGAGCGATTCTTTCTTTATTATGAGGAGGTGGACTGGTGTGCCCGTGTCGCTGCGGCGGGGCACCGGATCCACTTTCTAGCGACAGCCCAGGTTCGTCATGCAGCGGGTTCTTCAGCGGACAAGGTCTGGGGCCGAGCCATCCACCACTTCTTTGAATCGATGGTTCGCTACCATCGGAAGAACCATGGGTTGTGGGCTGCATTAGCCGTGAAAGTCATGATCGTGGGCGGCGCCATCTTGCGGATGATTGCTTGGCTCTGGCTCTGGCTTCGAGGCCGACTGACCTGGGCTGAGCGCCGTCGGCGAACCCGCGCATTTTTCCAAATTCTGTTCGATCTACCGAGCTTCTAGGGATGGCGAGATGAACGGGGACTTCAAGGTGCTCTACCTCGCCAAGGGGGACCGGACCTATCCTTCGAGTCGGTATCGCGTCTGGCAATTCGTCGAACCGCTTGCTCGAGAGGGGATCAGCGTTGAGGTGAGGCCCCTGTTCGACAACCGCTGGATGAAGCAGGTGATGGAGCGCCAAGGACTGGCCCGCCGAGTGACTCGCTTAGGCCTTGGGGCTGAAGCGGTCCTGCGGCGATGGAAAGGCTTTACGGGCTTGGCCGATTACGACTTGGTCATCCTAGAGCAAGAGCTGGCCCCTCTGTTGCCCTTTGCCCTTGAACAACACATTTTGTCTGATGCCCGGCGGATCGCCATCGAATTGGATGACGCCCACCACCTTAAACCGGGCCGAGCCGGCAAGTTTAACCATTGGTTCGCGGCGGCGGATGGGGTGATTTGTGGCAACGAGTTTCTCGCGCAGGCAGTGATGTCCGCCGGGGGACGGCCCCATATCGTCCCCACCGTTGTCGACCTGGCCCGCTACTCGGTGAAGCAGCACGCTTCAACGCTGCCCCTTCGCCTTGTTTGGCTGGGCTTGGCCAGTAACTTGCCCCACTTGCGTATGCTGGAAGAAGCCCTGCGTTCCCTCCGCGGCGATCTGGATCTGGAATTGGTTGTCATCAGCAGTTCAGCACCGGAGATGGCGGGCGTCCAAGTGAGGCATGAGGCCTGGTCAGAAGCCGAAGAGGGGAATCTCATTCGAAGCTGTGACATTGGCCTCATGCCCCTGCCCGACGAGCCCTGGACCCAAGGGAAATGCGGTCTGAAACTTATCCAATATCTGGCGTCGGGGTTACCCGCGATTGCTTCGCCGGTTGGCGTCAACCAACGGCTGGCCGAGGGCGGAGGCATCCTGTTGGCGCAAACAGCGCAGGAGTGGGCTGCCGGTATTCGGCAACTGGCCGACCCTGAGCAGCGGGCCCAATTGGGTGAGGAAGGTCGACAATCCGTCGCCGACAACTGGAGCTTAGGGGGCTGGGCGAAGCGGCTAGCTGATGTCTATAGGCGTCTCGGAGCAGGTGATGCTTGAGGTCGTTCGGGTTGCGGTGACGTTTGTCCTTGGACTTGGGGCCTGTCTCTATTTGGCGCCAAGGTTAGCCGAGGCGGCCCGTCGCTACGGCATCGTGGACGCTCCCGATGGCTCCCTAAAGACGCAAGATGCGCCCGTCGCTTACCTCGGGGGCTTAGCGGTCTACATCGCGGTCCTTTTGTCCCTCGCACTGGCTCTGCCTTTTGGTGAGGCCCAGCCCGCAGAAAGTCCCGACCTTTTTCGCGACCCGCAGGTGCTCGCCATGCTTCTGGCCGGCACGCTGTTCATGAGTCTGGGTCTTTTGGACGATCTGAGTCGTTTGTCCGTTCGCGACAAGCTGCTTGGCCAGTTTTTAGCCGTCGCCGTACTCCTGAAGGCCGGCGTTTCGATTCAACTGGTCGAGATGCAAGAGCCGGTTCAATGGGCCCTTTCGGCATTGTGGATTTTGGCCTGCGCAAATGCCGTCAACCTACTGGATGTCCACGACGGCCTCGCCGTGACGGTCGCCGGCGTCAGCAGCCTTGGCTTCGCTGTCCTCGGGCTGAGCACGGGGGATCTGCGGATGGCCCTGATCGGCGCGGCCCTCGCCGGCGCTTGTTGGGGCTTTCTTGGTGTGAACCGAGCCCCGGCCCAACAATACCTGGGGGACTGTGGGTCGCTGTTCATCGGCGGCCTGCTGGGGATGCTGGCTTTGATGGGGCGCTACGATGGCGGCTCAGGCCTCGGGCGCCTCATTGCCCCCATCGCCTTCATGGCCCTCCCCTTCGCTGAGGTGGCCCAGTTGATCCTCGCTCGACTTCGTCTCGGGCTCAACCCCTTCCGAGGCAGCCGCCACCATATCGCCCACAGGCTCGGGGTGCTCGGTCTCTCGGCGAAGCAGGTCCCACTCCTCTGCGGCCTTATCCAGCTCGGCTTCGTGGGCGGCGCTCTCTTCGGGCTCCGGCACGGGGCCAAAGCCGAACTCGCCCTCGCTGTCACTTGGGTGGTAGCCTGTGGCGTCCTGCTTTTCCTCCCGGCCGAAGAGCCGAAGGGTGATGATCGCGAACAGGAAAGCCAGGCTGGTGATCCAGGCGAGCAGCCGATCGGGGTTATCGAAGACGACAGGCCACCGGCCCAGTCGGGCTTCAAGGCCGGCAAAGATCCCGGGGGCATTGGCCGGCCAACGGCGAATCACCATGCCTTGGGCTTCTAGGTCTTTGATTGAGACGTTTTTGCCTGAGACGCTCAGGCGTCGGCCGTCGATGACTCGAAAGAGGGTGGGGCGACCTTCGATGGTGACAAGAACCATTTCCTGGCAACTCTTGGGGTCGGCCTGCTCACAGATCTGAATGGGTGAGGCCTTGTAGCCTAGGCCTCGGATAAGGGACCGGAAGGCCTGGGAGCGTTCAAAAGCGCTGCTGACAGCCCCATGCCGGCGGACGAGACGGGCTGGGATGGCCGGCGCGACCGGGGGGTCCATAGGCGGATGCAGCGGGATGGCCATGGCGAAGTCCGCCAACTGCAGGATTCGGGGCACGTGCCCCTGAGCCGCTTTCGCCTGCAATTTTGCCTTGGCCTGGACGAACCGGTCATTATTGTTGGAGATAAACCAGAGCATGACGGTGGCCAACAGGAAGCCACCCGAGAGCATGGGAACAAAACGGAGGATGAAACCCCTGTGTTGATTCGGGGACAACTTCGAGATGAGTTCTAGCCCGCCCATACGCCCCCTCGTGGTCCACCTGATTACTCGGCTTGAGAACGGTGGCGCACAGCGCCATGCCCTATACATCTTAAATGGTCTACCGCAGGCGCGCTTCCGTGTGATGCTCGCTTACGGGCCGGGGGGCTACTTGGATGATGAAGCTCAAGAAATTCCGGGGCTTGAATGTCGGCCGATCGAGGGTCTCCGGCGCCAACTCGGCCCCTTCGGTGATGTGGTGGCCTTGCGGGAACTGATCCACTTCCTTAAGCCCCTCTGCCAGGCCCAGCCGGTGATTTTGCAGACCCACAGCTCCAAAGCGGGGATTCTCGGTCGAATCGCCGGTCGGGTTGCCGGCGCAACCGCTGTGATCCATACGATTCACGGCTATGGCTTTCGGGCCGGCGGGAGCCCCCTTTCCCGCCGCCTTCTGCTCGCCGCCGAGCGGGGGGTTGCGCCGCTGATGGATCACGCCCTCTGTGTGTCTTATGCCGACTTAAACGAGGGGGCGGCGAGGGGGCTTCTGGATCGGAAGCGGGCATCGGTGATTCGGGCAGGGATCGATGTTCAGGCCCATCGTAAAGATACCCGGGCGGGTCAGGCCCTTCGAGAGCGTCTCGGGATTCCCCTCGATGTGCCTTTGCTCGGGACGGTCGCTTGTCTCAAGCCGCAGAAGGCTCCCCTTGATTTCGTATCCGCCTGTGGCCGAGTGCTCACTGCCCGTCCCGAGAGCCACTTTATCCTCGTGGGAGACGGTGACTTAAGAGCTGCGGTCGAGGAGGCGATCGGGCAGTGGCCCGGCCTAGCCGGCCGATTGCACTTGCTTGGCTGGACCGATGAGGTCCCGGCTGTGCTCTCGGCCTTAGATGTTTTTGTGCTCACCAGCCTTTGGGAGGGACTTCCCCGGGCCTTGTTGGAAGCTCGAGCGGCGGGCTTGCCTTGTGTGGTGACGGATACCTGCG
>PBND01000041.1 GCA_002722845.1 Myxococcales bacterium
CGCCACGGGGGCGGTGAGCCGTTGCCACTCCCCTTCGTGATAAGCAGCCAGCGCATCTCGCATGCCCTGAGGCAAGGAGACGTTGCCCTCTCGGTCGAGACGCAAACCCTCTTCATCACCAGAGGCAAAGCCGGCGGCAAATGCCCCCTCTGCCAAGGCTTTCGCATTGCGCAGTAGTTCCTCAGATAAGTCCTGATCGACTTCAGCAAAGGGCCCCTGCCCCAGACTATGCTTCTGCACCTCGTAGACTTCAAAAAGATTAAAGTGAAGATCCCGGAGATGACTTCGATAATGGGATTCGTGCGCCATGCCAGCCTCTGTTGTCGAACGGTAGCTTGGGATGCGCGCGGGACGGGCTGCTGTCAATCGGCCAAGGGCCATTTTGCCACAGGACCGATGCCGCCGGAGGCCCCTGCCCCGGACCACCGTTGGGCTCGGGCTGGTCTTGACCAAGCACAGACCAGCCAGCACTCTCCTTCCATGGTGGAGCCCAAGCCCATAGGACTCGTTCTTCTGCTGCTGTTTTGCGGCTGCGAAGAAACGATTGCCCCAATCTCCGTGAAAGCTTCCACCTGTTTACGGGATTCCGATTGCGTCGAGGGCACCACTTGTCACCGGAATCGTTGCTTCGCATTCGGGCACGAGTGTAATTTGGATGGACTCGTGGATCCAGGGGAGGCCTGCGACGACGGCAACCTAAACGACCGTGATGGCTGCACCAATAGCTGCGAACTGGCCCTTTGCGGTGATGGGGTTGTGCGACTCGACCTTGCGATCGATGCAGCAGGCTACGAGGCCTGTGACGATGGCAACACCCGGAATGACGATGCCTGTACCAATGCCTGTGAGCCAGCCCAATGCGGCGATGGTTTTGTGGCGACTGGTCTGGGGGAAGATTGCGAAGACAATAATCTCATCGATGAAGATGCCTGCACCAATAACTGCCGTTTGGCCCACTGCGGTGACGGGATCGTCAGAACGGACCTCTCCCCCGATGACCCTCAGTTCGAAGCCTGTGATGACGGCAATGGGATGGATAACGACGCTTGCCTTGGCGATTGCAGCTTGGCGATCTGTGGCGATGGGGTGATCCGAGCTGATCTCGAGCCGGACGAGGTCGGCTTTGAAGCCTGTGATGACGGCAATGCATCCAACGAGGATGGCTGTCTCGAAGGCTGCCGCTTGGCCCGCTGCGGTGACGGCGAACGCCACCTCGACGTCGAAGCCTGTGACGACGGCAACGAGAACGACGGCGATGAGTGCACCAACAACTGCACGCTGGCTCGATGCGGAGATGGTAGCGTCCTGGACGGGGTAGAGCCTTGTGATGATGGCAACGCCGTCGAGACCGATGGCTGCCTCAGCGGTTGCATCCTGCCGGCCTGTGGTGATGGGTTTGTGCGCCAGGACATCACGGACCCACGGGACGAACGCTATGAAAACTGTGAACCAGGGGCCGATGAGGAGCTATGGGATTGTGGTGACGATTGCCGGGCCCGCCCGCTCGGCCGCCGATTAGCCGCCGATGAATCCTCCTTTTGCCTCCTCCGAAACGAGGAGGTCTGGTGTTCAGGGTTCGATGGAGCTGATGCCCCGGTCGGCCGTCTGAGCTTACGGGCAGACGTCGGCCCAGTTCACGGCCTGCTCGGCTTTGGACCTCGTTTTGGAATCTGTACGGTGAACCTCACGGGAACCAGTCTGTGCCATTGGCCTGGGAACTGGAATACTGTCGCCTTCGCCATTCCGAACGGGCAACCTATTCACGACTTCAGTGTCAGCGGCGACCGAAAGATTTGCTGGGTCTCCCGAGAGGGCACAGTAACCTGCGCATCCCCCGTCTCGCCGGCACCCTACATCATTGAGAACGCGGAGCAGATCGTGGACGTCTTGGTGGGCGATTGTGCCTTAACGGCATCGGGACAGATGCATTGCTGGGCCCCTGGTGAACCCGCTCGACGGGTGGCCCGAGGGCTCCAACTGCGGGCTGCGGTCTGGGGCATTGACTGTGGCAGCCGGCAGCGGCGCAATGGCTGGTGCCTCCTCGATCGAGACGGCGACGTCTGGGGCTTGAACGATGACGATGAGGCGGTCCCTCAGAGGCGCCTCCCATCGGGGTTAAAGCAATTGGCTGGGAGTCCTTGTTTCAACAATGATCGCTGCGATGACGCATTCGTCGCCCGCCGCATGACCTGCGGCTTGACGGAGGAAGGTGAGGTCCATTGCCTCCGACACTACGATGGGGTCGCAAGGGCGGTGCTCGGCTTACCTGAAATCGTGGAGATTGAGGTCGAACATGGAGGTGCCTGCGCCCGGGGCATCGATGGCTCGGTCTGGGGCTGGGGGCTCAACGAGGCCTCCCGAGTTCAGCGTGAAGATTCTGGGCTCATCGTTGAAACGCCTAGGCGGTTGATGGGGCCCGATCAGCCATGAGATTCCCCAAGTTTCTAACCTGCCTGCTCCTCGTCGTCGCATGCGCAGAAACCATGGCACCCATCGACATCGGCGCCCCGCCCTGTCGACAGACCTCAGACTGCGATGCAGACGCGTTTTGTGACCGCGGTTATTGCATGAACCTAGTGTGTCGACTGGACGGCCGTCTCACCCCTGGCGAAGGCTGCGATGACGGCAATTCAGACCCCAAGGATGGCTGTACAACTGAATGTGTCCCGGCTCGATGTGGGGATGGCATTTTGAGGGCGGATCGAGGGCCCGGCGAGCCAGGATACGAGGCCTGTGATGATGCCAACCAGGAGATGACGGATGACTGTCTCAACAACTGCACCCGAGCAGCCTGCGGCGATGGTTACCTTCGTTCCGATACGAGCCGGGGAGAAGAAGGCTTTGAAGCCTGCGATGACGGGAATCTCGATGATACAGATGCCTGTACGAACCGCTGTACGCTGAGTCGATGTGGGGATGGGATCCAGCGAACGGACCGAATGGAGGGCGATGACGAGTTTGAAGCCTGTGATGATGGCAACCAGGATGACTATGATGGCTGTACCAATGCCTGCCAGTTGGCTCGCTGTGGTGACGGCTTGCGGCGGGCCGATCAGGCTCTCGATCAGAGGGACTTTGAAGCCTGTGATGACGGCAATGATGCCCAGAACGACCACTGCCTGAATAACTGTCAGGTCAACCGCTGCGGCGATGGTCACTGGTGGCCCGAACAAGAGGCCTGTGACGACGGCAATGACGTCATCGACGACGCTTGTATCGACTGCGCTCTACCCCGCTGTGGCGACGGTATTCTTCGGCGCGACCTCCAACCCGATGATCCCAACTACGAAGCCTGCGATGACGGCAATGCGGTCGACACCGACAGTTGTCTTTCCAACTGCCAGGTCGCTCGATGTGGCGATGGTGTCATCCGCCTCGACTTCGAAAGTCGCCTCCAACTGGGCTTCGAGGACTGCGAACCTGAGACCTATGCCGGCGACCTCCATTGCAGCTCCTGGTGCCATGAGATGCCCCCGCCCCCCCGGCTTGCGATCGGCCGCCATCACCACTGTGTCCACAACCAGGATGGATTGCGTTGTGCGGGCCGTGTCCAAGCCCGCATCGTGGGCGGAAGCCGAGACTGGACGCAGGGCCCCGTTGCCTATGCCGTTGACGACATCGATGGGCTTCGTCTCGCCACCGGTACCGCCGGCAGTTTTCTCTGCTACACCAATGGACAAGGCAGCGGCAGTTGTTGGGATATGGATCAATACGCCAGTATCGCCCGGTGGCACCCCGTCGGCAGCCCCGAGCCACTCGTTGACGTCACTCAAAACCTCGGTCTAGGGCCCTTCAGCCTGAGTTGCTCCTTAACGCGTATGGGACGAGTTTACTGCTGGGGGCCTTCGAACCTTGCGCCCGTCCAAATACCGGGTCTGGGAATGGTCATCCACATCGCTCAGACCCAGGATCAATACTGCAGCGTCAATCGAGCAGGAGAAGGGTTTTGCTGGGGTCGGGATTTGCTGCCTATTGCCCTGGAAGGTCTGCCCCCGCTTCGTTCCGCTGTTCCCGAGTGGTCCCTCTGGTTTGGCCCCGCCGAATCGGTGCATGCGCTGAGTCAGGACGGCGCCATTATCGTGTACCCAGAGGACGAGATCGATGATTCCATTCCGGTGCCAGCAACACAACTCGTGAGCCACCCAGAAGGGCTAACGATCTGTGCGCTCGCGAACAACGGCCTCGTCTATTGCAAAGGGGCGAATGGGCAATACGGACTTCTGGGTGTCGGCGACCCCGGTCCCATCTGGTCTGAAGACGCTTTTGTCGAAGTCGTGAACCTCACAGAAGTGGTCGAAATCCGTAGCGGTAAAGATCGATATTGTGCGCTGAGGGAAAACGGCGAATTATGGTGTTGGGGGCGAATCCCCCATCCCACCCGTGCTGGCATCGGCTACACCACGCACACAAGCCCTCACCGAATCGCTGGCTTTCCCGCCGAAGTCCAATGACGGTGACGCTGCGCTCCGCTTTCACGAGAAAGACCACAGCCCTTGTGGCCGGTTTACTGATGTCCGCGTGCCTTGGCTCCAAGTCCTTCGGACTGAAAAGTCACGGTTTATCGCCAGCCTCCCTAGACGGGCAATGGTTTCTTGAAACTCCAGCGCCAGCAGCAGGCGCCCCAGGGCCCGCTACAGCAGCCTTTCTGCCAGAGCAAAATTCGATTCGAGGCCACGACGGCTGCAATGCCTACCAGGCTCACTACGAAGAACGCGCTCCCAAAAGGCTAAAGTTCGGGGGGGTGATGAGCACCAAAGCCCTCTGCTCATGGCAGCCGTCAGGCAGCGATTTTCCGGGGGTCTTTGCGGTCGTGACCCACTATCGTATCGATCCAGGCCCTGTTCTGGTTTTGTTGGATGAACAGGATCGAGTAGTCGCACGAATGCGCCCTATTGAGCCGGATCCATAGGGCGATAAGGTTCCCGAAAACACCCGTCGTGGGCCCAAGCAGGGCGTTCGCTGGATTTCCCCAAACCGCGAATCGTCCAGACCGGTTCGAGCGCAGTCACCTCTCCCTTGTCCGTCACCTCATAGCCTCGATGTACCCAATCGATGCAGCCGCCAGGGCAATCGCCAGAGCCATGACTCAACACATAGCGGTGCGTACCACCGATCCTTTCATTGCACAGGCGGATATCGTCCCCAGCGCCACCGAAGCTGCTGGGCTCACTCCAAATGATATCCGGATGACTGCCGTAGGCCTCCGCGATGCGCGCACCCAGGTACCAGCCATCAAACTGCACAAAGACCATGTCGAGGCTTGGTGACGAGGCAAGAAACCGACCACCATACCAGGCGTTCAGGCAATCCAAACCAGTATAGGTACCAGCTTTCATGGCCTCGATCACCTTGGGCCGAGGTTTCAAGGTGACCCCTTGGGCCGACTGGTGGGGCCAGGTTCTTTTTGCGACGGTTTTCCCCTTCGCAACGGCCCGAATGGCTTGGAGATCCTCGACGATCCGCTCATAGGCCGCATCTTCTGCAACGAGACCGGGACTGATCCGGAGGGCCAAGCGCTCCGCATCAAGGTTCGGGCGTGGGCTTTTCGCCATAGCGGCCTTGGAGCTCAACAGGACGTGGTCACCGCAACGGGCTTGCTCTACAGGCTTCACGTCCCGACGGCTCTCTCGCCAAGGCGCAGCCTCTTTCTCTCCAGGCGGGGGATTCGTTGCACATGACAGCAGGCTCAGGCCCACCGATAGGCCACCAAGAATCATCCTGCCCATCATAACGAATCGACCTCCTCAAAACCCTCAAATCGACACTGGCACCAGCAACAAGCGTTTGCGGGGCTCATCCCTTATCCAACAGTCCGCGCTCGCTCCCCTTCCACAACGCCCTTGTGCAGCCCGGGATTCCAAAGGGGACAGCCCGCCCCAACCGGTTCGGGCCATCAGCAAAGGGAGTGCAGAGCATGTCACGAACCGGGGCAATCGAGCTTCGTCTGATCACGGCTTCCGGTACATTCGTATACGATTCAGATGCCCGTGAACGCAGGTATAGTAGCTCGCGGGCCCAAAAGGTCGGCTGTGCTTGCAGGTATGGGCAATCCACGCCTTCTCCTGGGACTTGATCCCCTCGTAGTCCGGGCGTCCAGCGATCTGGAGCGAGGTCACCTGCTCTTTCACGCATTTGTAGAAGGAAGCGGGCCCGAAGAGCTTCCGGGGCTTACAGGTGGTGTCGATCCAGGCCCGCTCCTGCTCGCTGGCGCTGCCATAGTCCGGGCGGTGCACGCCACGCAGCGCTTGGAGCTTCTTTTGAACACAGCGGTAGAACGAGGCCGGGCCGAAGACTTTTTTAACCTTGCAGGAGCCCTTCATCGCCTCCTGCTCTTGGGGGCTGGTCTCGCCATAGTTGGGGCGTGGTGTGGCCTCCAGTTCAGCGAGCTTTTTGGCGATACAAGCAGCGTACGATTTTTTGCCCATCACCCTTTTGACTTTGCAGACGCTCTCGATGGAGGCCCGCTCCTCAGCGTTGGGAATGGTCACCGGCTTGGGGCGCGGTCTTTTGGCCACTTGCGGCTCGACAGGAGCAACCGGCTTCATCTTGTATTCAGCGGTTTTTGTCGCTGGTTTCCGGATGTTTAGGGGGTGGTTTTTCGGCAACAAGACGCCCATCAACCGCCCGGTCAATGCGGGTATTTCCCCTCGCAGTCCCTCCCAGTTTTTTGCGTCGATGAAATCTTTCGCGACGTTCGCCCGTGAGCCTTGGCGCCGCAGGGTCAAAAATAGCTCGGCCCGTCGCTCCGTGACGCTCAACTGTCCCACCATCAAATAGTCGATTCCGAAAGCCCCGAGGGCGTCTTGAAGCTGGGCGACACAGCCTTCGGAGTGACAGAGTTGGTCCCGCTCGCTGCGACTCACGCCGTTCTCGATCAGCATGGCCTCGATGGCGTCACTTTCGAGGACCTCAAAGCCCAACTGATTCACAGCCCGAGCCACATGGGGGCTCAGGGCTTGCCCTGGACCTCCCGAAACACAGAGGGCGGCGGGCCGACAGTCCATGGCTTTCATGGCAATCTTCGGCAGCTCGCTGTCCGCGGCGAAGATAAGGAACATCGCGACAACCAAGACTACGCCCTCCACCCAAGCTTGTTACCGGCCTCCCTGCGGAAGGGACAAGAGGCCCAACGCCTCACGAGAGCCATTGCCTTTTGACCGGCTGCCCATCCCGCCACCAGGGTGGACGGATGAGCGAGCCTCGAGGCCAAGAGAAGAGGGGCTCGCCTCACTCCAATTCTTTGAAGATCGCATCCCAGATATCCTGCGTTGGAAGTGGCTGCTTCGGGGCTGCAGGCACCACCTTGATGACGCGAAGCTTGGCCTTCGGTAGCTGGGCCATCGTGGCAAGCTCATTGGCGCTAGAGAAGCGTATATGGGTCGCATTAATGACGGTTTCATTCCAGGTGGCATCGATGGGCCACCAATAGCCGCCGACGGCGACCTCATTCCAGGCGTGGCCCCCAAAAGCTGCCTGGGCGCCGTCGATGTTCTGACCATACACGAGCCCCGAGACCTCCCGAGTGGGGATCCCGATGGCGCGGGCAAGAGCCGCAAACAGCATGGAATGCTCGGTACAATCCCCCTTCTTGCCTGCGATCACATCCATCACGGTGAGGGGCTCGATTGAACTGTGGTCCTCCACGTAGTCGGACACGAAGCGCACCAGGCGCTTCACCTGCTCTTCAGGGCCTTGTGCGTCACCGACGGCTTCTTTTGCCAAGGCGATAACTCTTGAATCCCTGGCTGGAATCATCAGCGTGGCTTCCAGCGCTTCTTGACGTTCCGAAGCTTTCACCCGGACATCACGCCGGTGCTTGGAGTTGAGCTCGACTCGAAAACCCCGGCCCTCCGGCAGCGGCAACACCCGCTGCCCGGGTCCGTCAGCCAACTGGGCACCCAAGGCCTGATCCACCTCTAGAACCAATTGGCTGACATACCTGGGGTCCCCAATCCGTCCGTCCACAGCAACGAGGTTGTTGACAAAAAGGTCCTGCGGCTTGTCCAGCTGTTTCGCCAGCGCTTCGTACTCTAAGCGGCCCTCCACCAAGCCGCCAATGGAGAGCTTCAGGGGCGTGCCATCGGGCAACACCATCATTTCACCGGTCATCCTGTCAGAGCTCTTCAGATCGAAGGTGTGATCGTAGACGGAGTAGGTCGTCGTGACGCCCTGAACCATCTGGGTGACGCGACGCTTGAAGCGCAGTTCATCCTCGACCATTCGTAGTTTGCTGCTATCGAAGGAATAGGTTCGATGACGCGCCCCGGGCTTGGGATGGCCACGTAGCCACAAGTCGTGGCTGAACGCGTGGGCGAGACGATAGTCTAGTTCCAGCTTCTCGGTGCGCGACTCACCGCCCTGGATAATCTCTGCGACATAGGCTGTCGGTCCGTCGACTCGGCGTATTCGTAATCGCTCGACCTGCCCCTTTTGCATCGTCTCCTCGGTGAGGCTTCGGAGACGAAAGGGGGGCCTTCGGTCGAAGATCTCCCGAGCCGTCGTCTCCTGCCGGATTACCTCGTCTCCGGAACGAACCACGAAGATCATTTTGGTCGTCATCGTGACCGTGGGCGCTGAGGAGGCCTGCTCGTCGACAACGTTGCTCGTAAAATAGCCGACTTTATGCCCCTGCATATAGAGCCCCATCCAGATTGGTAAGCCGTCGACCTCCTTCAGGACTTCGAAGATCTTCCCATGGCTGTCGTCGTGCTTACCGGTTGCTGCAGCCGGCTGGCTCCAGCTCAGGGTCAAAAAAAGGATCGCGGCGAAAGGTCTGATCAACACCGGTGCAAGCTCCAATCATCGGCCGGCTGTAGCCAACGCACGTCTCAATCCAGCGGGGTTCGCTCCGCTGTCTTCGAGAGCAACAATCCATAGGCCTGAGGAAACACGGAACGCACCTGCTCCAAGGCGGTACGGGCCGTCGATGGGTCGGCATAAGGGCCCTTATAAATCAGCCAAAACTGTTTCCGCCTGAGGCTTTGAAAGTCACCCATCCAGAGCACGTTGACGGCCTCGATACCCTTGTCTCGCCAGGATTGGGCCAACTGGATCGCTTCCGCTTTCTCTTCCCGAACACCCAGTGACAGGATCCAACCCGGAATTGGCGAAGGATGGGATGTGCGAATGTCGGAGGGTGGGCCGCCGATCGCGACGGGGCCGGCGCTCAGCCCGGTTAACACATCATCGATGCCCGGCGCCGGCGCCACGGCACCAAAGAGATAAGCACAGCGGGCCCCAGATTCGGCCCAAATCATCCGGTCCACATCGGCGTCACTACAGGCATCGCCATCTGCACTACGTACGCAATCGTTCATCTGGGCCAAGGAAGACTCGCTGCAGTCCCCATCCTCCGGGCTGGCCCGATCGACACAATAGCGTTCGTAGCTCCGCAGGCCCGGCCCCATGTCGAGGGTGCTGGCTCCGCTGCCACCCCGAGCTGCCACCGCCAACTCGCCCGCCACGTCCGGCTTCGTCGCGCCAAGAGCCGCAGCCACATCCTCGCTGGGATGCCAACCGGCGAGGACTGGGCGGCTCGAAGCTTCCTCCATCACCCATTCCGGATGGTTACTGAAGAAGTCGCACAGCCCAAAGACCAGATCGTTCGCCATACAGGTCCGGCCGACCGCATCGGAGGCCGGTGTCGTCACCGCAAGCCAGGACGCTTGCTGGCGAAGGTCCTGCCATTCCGTCGCCCGGAGCAAGCGCCCCTCCCGGGCTTCGCAAATGGCTTTAGCTTCATGGGGCAGAAGCGTTGCTGGACGCCGTTGGGCATCCAAGTCCTTCAACTCACTCTTTGGCCGTTCGGTGCCCTGATAGCTCTTCAGATGGTAATGGGCCCGGGCGATGCTCGTCTCCTTCCGGTCGACCCAAAGCGGGGTCACCCCCTCCTCACCCTCGCGGATCATCACGGCGATCGTCGTCTTCGCTTTGCGTTTACCTAAGACCTTCGCGCACAGGGCGTCGTTGCCCAACAAACACCCTCGGCGCTGAAAATCCGGGCTTGAGTCCACAATACCGGCCTTCAGGATGGCGCCGCAGCTCGCCGATGAACCATAGGCGCAGCCGAGACGAAGTAGTTGGGCTTCCGTGAGGCCGAAGGGCACAGGCTCAGGCAAGGTCTGCTTTGCCGTCTTGCCAGCGAGATTGCGACAGGCGCTGCCCTGGCCCAGTCGGCAGGACTCCCAGAGCAGGCGTAGATGCTCTCGCATGGCCTCTTCGGGAACCGCCTCTTCGTTGCCCCAGCGCCGACGGATGACCTTTGCCGCGACCAAACAGGCGAAGCCATAGTCGCTGGACTCAGCGCAACGCTTGGCAAAGGTCTGCTGCAGACGTTCGTACGTGGCCGGCAAGCCCTTTCGACCGGCCAGGAAATAACAAGCCTCGGGAATGTCCTGCTGGCACGCGGCCTCGAGGCGCCGCTTGCTCTCCTCTGGGTCTTTGGCCAAATGGGCGGTCCCGAGCCCCAGGTAACGGGCGACAAGAACACAGGAGAAGCCATGACCCAAGTCACAGGCCTTGTCATAATGCAGACGGGCCATTTGCATACTGGGCAAGGAGTCGATGCCCATGGCGTAGCGATAACCCCGTAGCCAACACGCATCGGCCCGTTCCGCTTTCGAACCACCGGCCGCCCCTGCGAGATCATCTTCGTCATCGAGGGCGCAGGCTGCATCCAATTGGAAGGACTGGATACGCTGCCCCTTCGTCCCGACCTGCTCGGGCGCGATGGGGCGTATGGCCTGGAACAGTGGTGGTGGCGGCTCCTCTTCGACCTCGGGCTCCGCCTCGGCAACCTCCGGGACCGCTTCGACCTTCGGCTCTGCGGCTCCGGCCGGCTCACTGGGGACCGAATGGATCGCTTGCTGGGCCTCGCCCCCCTGACCGGTAAAATAGGCGAGGATCTGGGCTTCCCATTGGGGCATCACGATGTGGATGATGGTGCCGGCAAGAAGGATCATGCCGATGATCGCCGCGAAGATGATGCCGAGGCCCAAAGTCTTCGCCGCACCCGCCGCAACTTCTTCCACGTGCTCTAAGCCCTCTTCGAGCCCCGAGCCAGCTTCCTGAAGAGGAGCTGATGCCGGCACCGGCTCGGCGGCCGGGGCTGCTGGCTCGGGCTGGGCCTTCGCAGGAGGGGCTTCATCGGCTGCAACACTGTCATCGGGTGCAGCGGCGGGCTCGCCTGCCTCGGGCTCCGGCAGGGAGGCGACGGTGGGCTCGGGCGGCTCGGTCTGCGGGGGTTCATCCCCAACCACCGGCCCCTCGACCTCTGGCGTCGGGTCCGGAACTGGCGCCGGCGACTCCGCTGCAGCGGGTGGCTGGGTCAGTGACGCTTTCGCCGCGGCAAACTCATCGTCGGACAAGGCACCAAACTCGTGCATCGTCTCCAACTCGGCCAACTGGGCTTCAATGCCCTCCGTTGGTGCCTCGCCTGCTGGGCCTGCCTCAACCGGGCTTGATGCTGCGCTTTCCGCCGGTGCTGAAGTGGCTTCCCCACGGGCGAGCAGTGCTGCTTTGGCTTCGGCATACTCCGCATCGGACAAGGCACCGAACTCGTGCATGGTTTCGAGCTCTGCGAGTTCATCGTCGATCATCATGATTTCACCTCAGCCCCAAGTTGTAAGGATTGCAGTGATAAGAATGGTCATGAAGGCACATTCAAAAGTGCCGATCAGGATCCGGTACAACAGACCACCCGAGCGCATCTTCTGGTGAATGAACATGAGATAACGCTGCTGGGCCATCAGAAAGCACATGGGCAGAGTGATCACACAGGGCCAGAAGCTCCCCTCCGGGTTCAGGATCGCCATCGTCACGACGCCGACGAGGAAACCCAAAAATGCTGCGACCCGGAAATTCTTCTGGAAGACCCCGAAGATCTCCTGACGCAGGTTGACCCCCTCTTTATCGGTGGGAAACATGGCGATGTATTTCATCAGAGGTCCGAGGGCCGCGACGTGGGCCCCTTTGCCATGGAGCGCTCGGCTCTCATCCAGAAACGCTTTCGCCACTTCATGGATCGGGCTGGTGGCGGCCCAGACCCGATCGTCGTCCCCAAAGAGCCAAAGACCAAACTGACTGTCATCGAGATGGGTCTCTACCTGAGTGGCGGCCACTCGATGCACGCGGGACCGCTGCTCGTGGATTTTGCCTGCGTTGCTCTGAAGTCGCTTATCCTTGTGGGATGTCTCGGTCAGATTGAGGATGGACTGGCGAACAAAGGGGATCGGCACATCCTGACCGATCTCCTCTCCAACCAGCACAAGATTTTGATGATGGTGGGTCAGGGTCCCCGGCTCATCACGCACCGCCCGATGCCGGTGTACCCCTTCGGCCTTGTCCAGGTGATCCGCCTCAGTCGAATGCTCGTCGGTGCCAGCAGCTTCGCCCCGAGCCAGACTCTCAGCGAAGGCCTCACAAAGACTGATACCATGGGCGCAGGTCTTCGACAGCATCCACTCCACACCGGAGAAGCGCGTCAACTGGGCTGTCCCGGCATAGAGCATGGCTTGATCGATCTCGGCTTCGGTGGGCTTCTCGCCCGACACACTGCAGCGCATAGATTCCATGCGCTTCTTCAGTTCTGGGAGCCGAGAGAAAGAAAGATGGGCCGAATCCTCGTCATCGGATTTCCCCTCGGCTTCCCGATCCTTTTTGAGGCTCTGATAGACCGCAACCAAGGATTCGACCGTTCCTGACTCCGGGACCAGCGGGCAGGGTCCTTTCCGGGACAACCAGATCAGAACCTCCTTCCAACTGAACTGAACACCGTAGATCTTGAAGGCATAAAACGCAGTACCGAAGGCCCTCCGACGGAGGCCTGAGAGCCGATTCATCACGGCAAAGATCATGGCGAGCAAGCCGGCGACAATCGCCCCCTTACCCACCGTCCAATCATTGTATGGATCCCGAATATAGGCGTACGCGACAAAGAAGCAGAAGCCAGCGCCCAGCATGGGCCCAATGAAGCCCCCATCGGCGATGAACTCCCAAAGCCAGCCGGCCTTGCCCCGGCGCCACCACATCTTGTCATGCTCGACCCAGTTCTCATTATCGGTGGAATAGAGCCGTTCCACCCCAGGGGCTTGCTTTCCCGGCTCCACACTCAAGGGTAAGCCATAGGGCATCTCGTTGGGTGCCAGGCGGTCACTGAGACTACCGATCACCTCGGTTTGCACACAGCCCATGGCGAGATTGGCCTGCTTGCGCCAGCCGCCGTAGGTCTCCTCTTTGTGGATGGCTAGCTGGGTTGCGAAGGGCAGGTCGTGAAAGCGCTGGCACCATGCGAGTGAAGTGCTGCCCGCCGCCGCCTGGGGCGGCAGGGGGTTGACCCCATTGAGGGCGATATCCGGCGCCAAATCGGGATGGATATGGCTCTCCACCCGTGTCGTCACCCGGAACTCCACATTCAACAGCAAATAGTGGGTATTTTCGCCGTAGCCCGTGCAACGGGAGCAGGTGATAAGGCCGGTCCCGGAACAATTGTGACAGGTGACCTTCCCCCGGCCACCACAGGGGCTACAGGTCACCCATCCGTCGGGGCAGCTAGGACAACTCACCTCGTAGCGTTTGCCATCGCTGTATTTCGAAATCTTCGCCTGACCGTTACATTGACTACAGCGATTCTTGCCCCGCCCGGAACAGGAACTGCAGTTGACCTCACCGGAGCCAGCACAGGGGGGACAGGTCACCTTGCCTGTACCGCTACAGGGCCCACAAGTCCGGACTTCGTGACTGCCATCGATCTCGTGGGAATGATCCTTGTCGAGAAAGCCTTTAGGCCGGTCGTAATGTTGCTCCCACAGATCGTAGTTGCCCCGGGTGACCGTCTTCGGGGCGATGGCCTGATAGGGCGGATGGGGGCGAAAGGGCTCCGTCAGATAACGATGCTCATACAAGGTGGTGTCATCGACCACATAGGCCGGCAGGAGCCGCGCCTGGTCGATGGTCACATCATCACCGAGATTTTGCATATTGTGGTTGGGGATCGAGCGGGCCCATCGGTTGATCTGCGACCGGATCACCGGACTTCGGTCCTCGGCCGATCCGGGCCCCACATCGGTCTCTAAAAAGAAGCCGGCGCTCGTCGTGGATGCGTGGGCATCGATCCCCACCGGCGGGCCTGTCGGCGGCCATCCGCTGGGGGCAGCAGAGACGGCTTGAGCCGCAGGGCGATCGGCGACCGCCGCCGCCGGCTCGGGGGCTTCCGCCGGGGCACTGGGCGTCAGGCTCTCTCCATCCGTTGCGGTGGCCACGGGCGCCTGGGCCCTTGAATAGGCTGCGACCAACCAATCCCTCAGCGTCAGGGAGTCTCCATCCTCGGCTTCGACCCGGGCTTCTCGCGGTAACTTACCACTGACGACAGCCCGGCAAAGTTGGGCTTCATTAGCCCTAAACTCCCGCCCCTCTGGCAGTTTACAAAGCAATTCAGCCCCGGGCCCTGGCGCCGCCGTCGCGGCCCCTGCGAAAGCACTGATTTGCTTCGCAAGCCATGCGTCGACCGATAGCCACTCGAGGTCACGATCGCTCACCGGGCTTCCCGGTCGTCCCAGGTCGAG